>NZ_JBAKHW010000023.1:0-110000 GCF_036906815.1 Micromonospora sp. CPCC 205539
CGGGGTGCGGGGTGCGGGGTGCGGGGTGCGGGGCGCGCGGGCGTGAGTTGCGGCGCGGGGTGCAGGCCCGACGCGCGGGGACGCGGGCGGCGGGGCCGGCGCGCGGGGCGCGGGGACGTGGGCGCCGGGGCTACGGGCCCAGGTCGATGACGGAGAAGAGGGCGCCCTGGGGGTCGCGTAGGGCGGCGAAGCGGCCGGCTGGGATGTCTCGCGGTGGCACCAGGATGGTTCCGCCGAGCTCGGCGGCGCGGGCCGCGGCGGCGTCCGCGTCGGCCACGGCGAAGTACACCGTCCAGTACGCCGGCAGGTCGGAAGGGAATTCGCCGGCCAGCGGTGGCATCATCCCGGCGACGATCTCCGACCCGAGTCGCCACCCGGTGTACGTCATATCGCCGACCGCCTGGTCGTCCGGCTGCCAGCCGAACACCAGCTCGTAGAAGACCTTCGCGCCCTCCGGGTCCGGGGTGACCAGCTCGTTCCAACTCATCGCGCCCGGCACGTTGAACACTTCGGCGCCGGGCATGGCGAGCGGCTGCCAGACGCTGAACGTGGCACCCGCAGGGTCGGCGAAGACTGCCATCCAGCCTCGGTCGAAGACTTCGAACGGCGGCACCACGACCTGCCCGCCGGCCCGCTCGACCCGACCGGCGACCAGCTCGGCGTCGTCGGTGGCGACGTACGTCGACCAGATCGGCACCTGGTCCGGGATCGCCGGCGGTCCGGCTCCGGCCACCGACCGTCCGTCGAGCAGGAAGACGGTGTAGCCGCCCGCCTCGGGCTCCGGCGTCACCCGCCCGGTCCAGCCGAACAGCTCGGGGTAGAAGCGCCGCGCGTCGGTCAGGTCCGGGGTGGCCAGGTCGGCCCAGCAGGGCGTACCCGGCGGGACGGTGCTCACGTCAAGACCCCTCTCGGCCCGGGTGACCACCACGGCCCCCTGCCGGAATCCTGGCACCGTCCCGCCGCGGCCTGGGCCGAAACCGGACGAATCGTCAGCTGAACCGGCGACCCTCGTCCCGGCGGTACGCCCAGCCGGCCAGCGTGGCGAGCAGCACCACCCAGACACCGAGCATGATCAGCGCCAGCGGCTGGACGTGGTAGTCGCTGACCGACGCCCACATCAGCTCCGCCGCACCTCGGGTGGGCAGGAACGGCGCGATCGTCTCGATGAACCCGGGTGCGTCACCCGGTGCGGAGAGCAGGCCGCCGCCGAACGCGAGCGGCAGGAAGACCACCTGCGCCACGACGATCGCCGCCTTGCTCGGCAGCGAGTAGCCGATGGCGAGGCCCATCAGCGTGAACGGCACCGAGATGACGGCGACGGTGCCGACGGTCAACAGAAACGCCGCCGGGGTGATCTTGGCCGCGGTCAGCGTCGCGCCGATCACCACGACCGGGATCAGCGAGAGGTACGTCAGCGCCAGGCCCGCCAGCACCCGGCCGGCGAACCGGGGCGCCGGCCCCGCCGGCAGGGTTCGGGTGTACGGGCTCCAGGGCTGGTCGCGGTCCTCGGCGACGCCGACTCCGTACTGGAAGATGTTGGCGCTCATCACCGAGAAGGTGATCATCGACGCGGTGGCGTAGCTGGCACCGACCGAGTCGTCGCCAGCGAACGGCACCACGAAGAAAATCATGGCGGCAGCCGGGAAGAAGGCGCTGCCGAAGACGGCCACCGGGATCCGGATGATCTCCAGGAGCTGGTAGCGGGCGTGGACCAGGGCGAGCTGCACGGTGGTCGCCTCCTCAGGCGGTGGTGGGTCGGCCGCCGGCAGCGGCGGTGGGTCGGTCATCGGTGCCCTCGGGCAGCGCCCGGGCGGTCGGCGGCTGCTCGCCGCTGGCGGACCGCTCCTCGCCGGTGATGGCGAGGAACGCCTCCTCCAACGAGGTGGGCCGGACCTCCAGGTCGGCGAAGGCGGTCCCGGTGGTGACCAGTGCCCGGACCAGTTGGTCGGCGTCGGTGGTGAGCAGGTGCAGGCGGCCGTCGACCCGTTCGGTGCGGACCACTCCGGGCAGCTCGGGCAGCTCGTCGGCGACCAGGCTGACCCGCCGGACGCCGACGATGCCGCGTACCGCGTCGACCGTGTCGTCGGCGAGCACCCGGCCCTGCCCGATCACCACGACGCGGCGGGCCAACGCCTCCACCTCCTCGAGGTAGTGGCTGCTCAACAGGACGGTTCCGCCGTCGTCGTGGAACGCCCGGATCGCGTCCCAGAGGGTGTGCCGCGCGGCCACGTCCAGGCCGGTGGTCGGCTCGTCGAGCAGCACGAGCCGCGGCCGGCCGACGAACGCCAGCGCCACCGCCAGCCGTCGGCGCTGCCCGCCGGAGAGGCCCCCGGTCTGCCGCCGGGCGAGGTCGCCCAGGCCGAACTGGTCGAGCAGTTCGCCGCGGGGCACCGGATCGGAATAGTGCGCGGAGACGAAGTCGACGACCTCACCGACGCGCAACGTGCCGGGTAGGCCGGTCTCCTGCGGCGTGACGCCGATCTGCCGTCGGGACGCCGGGTCGCGGGGGTCGCCGCCGAACAGCTCGACCCGCCCCGAGGTGGGACGGCGCAGACCGACCAGCAGGTTCATCAGGGTGCTCTTGCCGGCGCCGTTCGGGCCCAGCAGGCCGACCAGTTCACCGGCCTGGACTTCCAGGTCGACGCGGTCGAGGGCGAGGACATCGCCGTACCGGCGGCTGACCTGGTCGGCGCGTGCGAGCGTCATGACTGCTCCTTGGACGAGGTGGGGTCGAGCAGGGTGCGAATGGTTTCGGTGTATTCGTCGAACGCCAGTCGGCCTCGCCGGCTGAGCCGGATCAGGGTGGCCGGGGTGCGCCCGCGGTGGGTCTTGCTGACCTCGACGTAACCGGCGTCCTCGAGCTTGCGCAGATGGACGGAGAGGTTGCCCGGGGTCATCGCGAGCAGTTCCTGTAGGCGCGGAAAGGCGATCCGGTCGCCGTCGCCGAGCGCGGAGAGGGTGGCGACCACCCGCAGCCGGGCCTGGGCGTGGATGATCGGGTCGAGGTCGCTCACGGCTGGTGCCGCTGTCGCAGGCTGGCGAGCGTGCCGGCGACCAGGATCCCGCCGCCGCCAGCTACCGCGATGACCAGCGCGTGCCAGCCCGGCCCGGCGAACGTTCCGGCCAGGTTGATCACGCTGATCCAGACGCCCAGCCGGAACAGGTCCCGGTCCAGCCAGATGGCGCCGCCGGCCATGTGCAGCGCGCCGGTCAACCCCACGGCGGTCGCCGACCAGAGCAGTGTCGCCAGGTCGGGCGGCAGGTATTCGGTGACCCGGCCGAGTGCTGCGTACACGCTCACCTGACCCAGCGCCCAGGAGCAGCCGTACCAGATCCCGCGCCGGGAAGAGTCCCCGGTCACCTGGCCGTACGCCCGCGCGCTGGCCACCGCCTGGACCGCCCCGGCGAGCACGAGCAGGGCGAAGAGGGCGGTCAGCGGCAGCCAGTCGGGCAGCCGGAGCAGCACCCGATCGTCGGGGGAGAAGCGCAGGAAGAGCAGCCCGAAGCCGACGAGCCAGGCGACGCCCCACGGCCAGTAGACCAGTCGGGCGTCCGGCTCGAGCCGACGCGCCGTCGCCACCTGCTGGTCCTGGATCAGCCGGAGCGCCGCAGCGGCGTCGGTGGGAGGCAGGTTGTCGCCGGGTGGCAGGTCGTCGTCCGGGTTCACGCAAACTACTTTAAATCACAAAGTCAATGCTGTCTGGCCTCGATGATGTCGGCGGGACACCGACGGCGGCGCAGTGTGCCTATGGTGGGAGTGGCGGCTGACCCGCCGCACAGGCCACAGGGGAGGGTCCGTGTCTGGCCCGAGCAATGAGCTGGATGTCCAGCCGGAGGCCCTGACGGCGTTCGCCGCAGCCTCCAATGACCGGGCAGCGCGCTTCCGTGAGCTGCACCGGTCATTCGCTGACGGGCACGTGCCGCGGCATGCCTTCGGGGTGATGCCCGCGTCGTTCAGCCTCGCCGCGTCCTATGCCGAGCAGTTCGAGGCGTGCCTGCAGGGGCTGGCCGACGGCGCCGAGGTGATGGCGGACATCGCCGAGGGCCTCACCGACACCGCCGCCGCCTACACCGGCACCGACGTGGCCAACACGGATCTGTTCGCGCCGGGCCGGCCGCCCGCTCCGGACGTCATCGCCCCGGGTCCGCTTTCGCCCGGCACCGGTGGCCCGAGTGGGCAGGGGCCGGTGTGAGCACCGAGGCGTTGCAGCGCAACAAGACCTACTTCGAGCAGATCGTCTCGGGCACCCCCGACCCGTTCAAGCCGCTGTCCAATGCCGTGCTCTGGCCGTTCGAGCAGCTCCTCGAGTTGGTCGCGGGCGAGCCGGACGATCTGATGCAGGCCGCCCAGTTGTGTCTGACCACCGGCGAGGCGGTCCGCGCGATCGCTGCTGAGCAGACCCAGGACCGGGCCCGGCTGCGGGGTGCCTGGACGGGCGACGCCGCCACCAGCTTCCACGCCTCGATGGAGTCGGTCGAGGAGGCGATCGAGGAGCTGGCCCGTGGGTTGGACGGCACCAAGGAGGTGCTGGTCGACGCGGCCAACGCGGCGGTCGACGCCTTCAACCTGCTGGTCGAGCTGATCCTCGAGTTCCTGCTCTGGTTCCTCACCGAGGTGATCATCGCGGCGGTGGCCGCAGCGCTCAGCGCCGGCATCTCGCTCGCGGCGACGGTCGTCCGGGTGCTGGCCCGGCTCGCCACCACCGTCGGTCGGATGGTCAAGATCGTGGCGCGCTTCGCCGAGATCCTGATGAAGTTGGCCGCCAAGATGCAGAAGGTCGCCGAGCTGCTCATGAAATACCGCCGGGCGGTTCTGGAGATCCGCAAGGCCAAGAAGGCGTACCGGATGTGGAACAAGTCGGGGTGGTCAGCCGAGGCCAGGGCGTTCCAGATCGAGAAGTTCAAGACACTCTTTCCGGGCAAGTTCCTGATCAACCAGGCATCCCCGGTGAACATCCCCGGCATCGGCGGCGCAATCCTGGACACCGGGGTCGGGCTGCACGACATCTCGGATGGCACCAAGGATCGCAACTACCTGGTGGACGGCACGTTCCGTGAGGATCTGGGCCCATACACCAAGGGCGTCCAGAACATCTTCGACACCATCCTGACCTGAGAGAGACCGACATGACCTTCCCCGGTCTGGACCGCATCGAGGCGCTGGCCCGCAACCTGGACGGTTGGCAGCGTGAGTTGGCCGGCAAGATGGCCGAGCTCGAGCAGAGCAGCGCCGAAGGCGTGAGCGACTCCGGCCTGGTCCGGGTCACCGCCGCCGCGGACGGCACGATCGTCTCGTCCGAGCTCGACGCCCGGGCGATGCGCCTCGACTCGTACACCCTGGCCGAGGAGTTCACCGCCGCTGCCAGCCGCGCCCAGTCGGCGGCCGCCGCCCGCGTCCGCGAGTTGGTCGGTGAGGTGATCGGCGACGCGCCCGGCGCCAGCGGGCCGGCCGGCGACCGCCCGGACCGATACTGAGCCGATGGGGGACATCGACTACCGGGCCCGGCTGGCCGACCTCGTCGAGCCGGGCGAGCAGGTGCTCGCCGTCGCGAAGGCGGAGATCGCCCAGGGTGTCCTGCCGCCCGACCCGCCGCAGACCGAGCAGGAGGGTCTTTCCGGCGCTGTCTCCGGCGGCGGCGGTGCCTGCGGGGCGCTGCTCAACCTGCTCTCGCCGTTGCTGTCCTTTCCAGCGGGCGACAAGATCGTCGACCGGGTGACCCACGGGGTGGCCGGCCGGGGCGCTGCCGGCTCGTCCGCCTCGACCCTTCAGTACGCCCGGCGGCCCGTGCCTCCAGCGACCACTCTGGATGACACCATTCTCGCCGTCACCGACCAACGACTGCTCGTCTGCGCGTCCGGCCCGGTGAAGCTCTGGTCCAGTCGGGCCGACGACGAACGGGCCGCCGCCGGCACCAGGGTCGTCTGGTCGGTGCCCCGGGCCGCGGTGGCCGACGTCCGGGTGGGCTGGCACCGACTCAATCCCAAGCGGCTGCGGCTCGAGTTCACCGATGGCTCCTGGTTGGCGTTCACGGTGCCGATCGCCGAACCCGGCCAACCGCTGCGCGAGATCGCCTCAGCCTTCGCCGCCGGCTGACCCGGCTGACCCGGCTGACCCGGCTGACCCGGCCGACAGCGGCGCGGGCAGCGGCTCGTGGTGCAGCACCGCCAGCCGGGAAACCGCCCGGGTGAGCGCCACGTAGAGCCGGTTCAGCCCGCGCGGCTCGGCGGCCACGATCGCCGCCGGCTCGACGACCACCACATGGTCGTACTCCAGGCCCTTGACCAGCGTCGCGGGCACCACGGTGACCCGCGCCGCGGCGGCCACGTCGTCGGCGGTCGCGGTCTCCACGCCCGCGTCGGCCAGCGCGGCGCGCAGCGCGTCGACGGCGTCGTCCGCCGCGATGACACCGACCGAGCCGTCGTGCGCGAGCAACGCGCGCACCTCGGCCACCGTCGCGGCGGTCAGGTCGGTCACGGTACGCACATCCAGGCCGCCGTCGTGCCGCAGCGACTCGGCCGGCGGTACGTTCACGGCGAGCGCCGGCAGCAGCCGGTTGGCGAACGCGACGACGGCGGCGGGTACCCGGAAGCCGATCGTCAGCGGCACCACCGCCGCGTCCGGCTTGCCCAGGTGGGCCAGGGACTCCCGCCAGTCCACGGCGGCCCACGGCGCGGTGCCCTGAGCCAGGTCACCGAGGAGCGTGACCGAGCCGTGCTCGCTGCGCCGGGCGATGGCCCGGCACTGCATCGGGGAGAGGTCCTGTGCCTCGTCGATCACCACATGCCCGAACCCGGAAGGCCTCTCCAACAGCCCGGCGGCCTCATCGATCAGCACCGCGTCGGCGAGCGTCCAACGGGTCGCCTTCGCGGTGCGGGCCGGCTTCGCCCAGCTCAGCAGGGACTGCTCGGCATCGGTGAGCAGCCCGTCGGCCGCGGCGGCGAGTCGGGCCGGCTCGGCCAGCAGGCTGTAGACCAGCCCCTCCGGGGTCAGCGCCGGCCAGACCGCGTCCAAGAGGTCGGCCACCGGTCGACACTTGCCCATCCGACGCAGCCAGGCGTCGCTCGGCGACTCCGCCCGGCGCGCCTCGGCCTGCCGTTGCAGCAGACTCACCACCCGTGCCCGGACCCGCTCCCGGCCGGTGCTGTACGGCAGCCCCTCCCGACGGGCCTCCTCGACGATCCGGTGCAGCGGCTCCAACCCGATCCGCCACCGGAACGAGCCGTCCGACACGGTGATCGACTCGGTCGGCGTACCGATCTGCGCCTGCACCGCGCGGTGCAGCAGGCTGGCCATCCGTACGTCATGCTTCAGCGCCGCGACCGCCGGCGATTCGACCGCCCGGACCGACACCCGAGAGATCAGCTCCTCCACGGTCGCCTGCTCGACCTCGACCTCACCGAGCGCCGGCAGCACCGCCGCGATGTACGACAGGAACGCCCGGTTCGGCCCGACGATGAGCACCCCGGCTCGCCGCAACCGCTCCCGGTGCAGATAGAGCAGGTACGCGGCCCGGTGCAGACCGACGGCGGTCTTCCCGGTGCCCGGCGCGCCCTGCACGCAGATCGAGTCGGCCAGATCGGCGCGGACCAACTCGTCCTGCTCCGGCTGGATGGTGGCCACGATGTCCCGCATCGGCCCGACGCGCGGCCGCTCGATCTCGGCGGTGAGGATCCGGCTGGTCGTGCCCAGCTCCTCGCCCTGGTCCAGCCGCTCATCCTCGAAGCTGGTCAGCACCCCGTTGCTGAACCCGAACCGGCGCCGGACCGCCACCCCCTGCGGATCCCGCGCACTGGCTCGGTAGAACGACCGAGAGACCGGTGCCCGCCAGTCCAGCACCAACGGCTCGCCCAACTCATCAGTCACATGCCGGCGCCCAACGTGATACCGCCGCCCCGCATGATCGGTGCTGGTGCTGGTGCTGGTGCTGGTGCTGGTGCTGGTGCTGGTGCTGCTGCCGCTGCTGCCGCTGCTGCCGCTGCTGCCGCTGGTCGGGTCTGATTCGGCGCTCTTGCTGCCGCTGGTGGCTGGAGCGCAGTCGGTGCTTGTGTCGCTGGCCGTTTCGGTGCCAGTGGTCCCGGTGTCCGTCGTCCAGTCGTCGCTGGTCCCGCTGTCGGTGGTTCCGCCGAAGTCGAGGCGCCCGAAGAAGAGAGGTGTCGTCGGATCATCGGCCAGTTCGGCCACCCGACGGGCCAGCGTGCGGCCCAGGGTCTCCGCCGCGTAGGCGTCGCCGGCCACCTGGTCGCCCGTGGAGAACAGTTCCTCGGCGCGTTCCCGCATCCGCCGCAGCGCTGCCCGCGATGTGTTCAGGTGCGCGCGCTCGGCGGCCAGGTCCGTGTCTAGGTGGGTGTCAAGGTCAAGTGCGGGCATGCTGACGTCCCATCGTTCACATCTGCTGCTCGCTCGCGTATCCGGGGGGCGGATGGCCGCGCCCGGCGCGGAGACGTCCGTTCCGGTGCAGCTCACCTCGGCCGTCAAGCGGCCTGTAACCCTACGCCCCCACGCCGGGTCCATCCACCGAATTACCCAAGCGACCATGCGATCGAGACGGCGTGGCGAGCGGTGGATGGTCCGCGTGAGGGCCGTAGGGCGAGGCGGCATGACGACGACGGCGTGATGGCGCGATGGCGCGGTGGCGCGATGGCGCGATGGCGTGGCCGCGCGGCGGCGCGATGACATGGCCGCGTGGCCGCGTGGCCGCGTGGTGGCGTGGTGGCGCGGCGGCGAGGCCGCGCGAATGTCGAGGCGGTGCTGGTCACCGCTTGTTGCTCCGCGGAAGTGCCCACCGCACGGCGTGGCCGCGTGGCGGCACGGCAGTGCTGCGCGGGGGCGTGGCGGCACGGTGCGCACGGCGCACGGTGGCACGGCGCACGGCGGCACGGCTGTGCCGCGCGGGGGCGTGGACACGTGGCGGCATGGCGTGCTCGGCTTCGCTCGGGCGCGATGTCGTGTTGCCTCTTGGCGTCAGCAGCGCTGGTGGTAGAGGTTGCGACGTGGGGTGCGCCGAGGGTCGAGCCAGCTGGGCGGGACGAAATCGGGTTGGCCGTCCGGCGCGATGCGGACGACCCAGTCGCCTTGGTGGAGGAGCCGGTGGTGGTGGCCGCAGAGCAGTACGGCGTTGCCCAGAGCCGTCGTGCCGCCGTCGGCCCAGTGCCGGACGTGGTGCCCATCGCACCAGCGGGACGGCCGGTCGCAGCCGGGGAAAGCGCAGCCGCCGTCCCGTAGCACCAGCGCGCGGCGCAGAGGCCCGGTGAAGAGCCGGCGCTGACGCCCGACGTCCAGGACCTGACTGTTGCCGCCCAGCACTGCCGGCAGCACGGCGGCGTCGCAGGCGAGGCGGCGGACCGCGCCCGGCGTGAGGCGCGCCCCGCTCTCCAGGGTGCCGGTGCGTACGCCGCTGACCAGCGCGTCCAGTGAGACGGTCACCACGAGTTGCGGTCGGTCTCCGCCGCTGTCTGGCAGGTGACCGGTACGCAGGGCCAGGCGACAGATCTCGCCGAGCGCGTCCGCCCGGCGCTGACCGGGACTGCGGTCGTCGTGCTCGCCCGCAGGTGCACAGAGCGGACCGATCGCCTCGCGCAGCAGGCTCGCGGTTTCGGTGTCCAGGTTTCCGCTGAGGCGGACCTGCCCGTCCTGCTGCTCCGCGAGGGTGACGTGTCGGCGGGCCTCGGCCCGCTCGGTGGCCCGCTCAAGGGCGGTCAGCTCAGCCTGATCGGCCAGGTCAGGCGCGACGTGTGTGAGGACGCGCTCCCCGAGGCGGCGCAGGATCGTCGGGTCGAAGCGGTCGGCCCAGGCGAGCAGCAGTTGGGCGGCCTTGTCCGCGACCTCCGGCCCCGCCTCGACCGGTAGGGCCGCGATCGTCTCGGCCAGCACCTGGCCCTGGTCGACGCTGATGGCGCCGGTGCGCATGGCGTCGCGCACTGCGGGCGGAGCGGCATCGACGGTGGCAGCGAGCTGGACCAGCTGGCGGGCGGATCGACCGGAGAGCCGGAGCCGCTCGCGTAGCCAGACCGCAGTGGATGAGGCGCCCCGTGCGACCGCCAGGCCGCGGGCGTCCAACTCGCGCACCAGCCCGAGCTGGACGGTGGCCAGCCGCTGCGCGACAGCGTGCGCCTCGTCGAGTGACGCCAGCAACTCGTCGTCGGAGAGCGCCCAAGGGGCAGCGTCGGCACAGTCGTCGACGGCCCCACCCGCCTGCGCCAACGCCCCCAACATGGGATCACGTTAGAACACGTGTACGACACTTTCAATCGGCCAAGATCACTGGCTTGGCGAAGGTTGTCGCGTCTTCGCTGGCTGTTGATCCGGGCACGCGGTCGCCCGCTCGCCCGGCTGCGACGCCGTGGGCGTTGCACGACCGCGACGAGGGGTGAAGCGGGTTGAGCGGCCGCTGGGTAGGTCGCGCTGCCTGCGACGGGGTGATGGTGGGTCCATCGGCCGGCTGCGGTCGCTGCGCAATCCGGGCGACCCGGGTCGAGGTGCTGGCTGTCGACCGCTTCGGAAACCGCGCGGCCTACGACGGGGGCGGCGTCGAAGGTCCGGCTTCGGATCGCGGTGGCTGTTGCGCGTCCCGCGGCACGGGAATGACGGCGGGCCGAGGGGCCCGCTGCGGGAGCTGAAACGGCGGGGGCGTGGCGGGCCGAGCGGCCGGCCTAGCGCCGGGCTGTGGGAGTTCTGCGACGGGGGTGTGGCGGCGAGCGGCCGGCTGCGCGAGCTGAGACGGGGGACGGCGGGCCGAGCGGCCGGCTGAGCGCCGGGCTGTGGGAGTTCTGCGACGAGGTGTGGCGGCGAGCGGCCGGCTGCGGACGTTGGGTGGTCCACGACGCTCTTCGAGCCGGTGGTCCGGGCCGTGCCCGCACGCCTGCGCCGCGAGCTGGAACCGCGGGAGCGCAGGGTTGAGGACGAATCGGTCGGGTGCGAGCGGCATTGCGGCACGTGCGCGTTCACCACGGCGGGCGAGGGGGTGATGGCGGGCCGAGTGGGCGGCCGGGATCATGGGGGGATGACCGAGGCCCGTCCCGAGTTGCGTCGGATGAGGATCAGCGACCCCCAGGTGATGCGGGCGCTGGCGCATCCGGCCCGGATCGCGATCATGGAATATCTGAACAGCCGTGAGGGCGGTGGGACGGCCACCGAATGCGCGGAGGTGGCTGGGCTCTCGCCGAGCGCGACCAGCTATCACCTGCGGGCGCTGGCCAAGTTCGGCCTGGTCGAGCAGGCGCCGAGTCGCGGTGACGCCCGCGAGCGGGTGTGGCGCGCGTCGAGCCCGAGTGTGCTGGTCGACGCGGGCCGCGAGGCCGACCCCGAGGCGCGCGCCGCCGAGCAGGCGCTGGTGGAGGCGCACGCGGTGCGGGCCATGGAGCGGACCCGGGACTGGATGCGGCGCGCCGGGGATGAGCCGCCCGAGTGGTACGACGTCGCGCTGTTCAACGACACGCTGCTGTTGCTCACCGCGGAGGAGTTGGCCGAGCTGAACGACGCTGTCTTGGCGCTGCTCCGGCCGTATCTCCCGCGTCGGCGTACCGATCCGCCGCCGGACGCGCGCAGTGTCGCTGTGCAGTACCGGGCGGTGCCCCTGGCGTAGTGGGGGGTTGCGTCGATCAGTTGTGAAGGATTATTTTCGAAGTATGTCCTTCACAACTGACGAGTCGCGCCGAGACGAGTCGCGCTGGCCGGACGTCTGGCTCGCCGCCACCGCTCGGGGCACCACCATCTGCGGCGACTTCCTCGCCGCCACCGCCCTCGCCCTGGCCCTGCAGGGCGCGGGCGCTGGTGGGCTCGCCGTGTCGGGGCTGCTGCTGGCGGCCACCCTGCCGCTGGTGGTGCTCGCTCCGCTCGCCGGCCGACTCGCCGACCGGGTGGACAGCCGTACGTTGCTGGTGACCGTCGGGCTGGCCCAGGCCGCGATCTGCGCGTTGCTCGCCCTGGTCGACCAACCGGTCCTGGTGGTCGGGCTCGTCACGCTGCTCGCCTGCGGGCTCGCGGTGACTCAGCCCTGCCTCGCCGCGCTGCTCCCGGCGATGGTCCGACCCGGTGACCTGCCACGGGCGAGCGCGATCAGCCAGACCGCTGTCTCGCTCGGCGCGCTCGGTGGCCCCGTGCTGGCCGGGCTGTTGGTCGGGCAGTACGGCACGCGCGTACCGCTGCTGCTGGACGCCGTGACCTACCTGGCGCTGGTGGTCGCCGGCCTGCTGCTGCGGACCCGGCGCGGCGGTCGGCGGACCGCCGCCGCGCCCGCGGTCCCGGACGCCCCACGGGGTACGGCCACCGGCTGGCGGCTGCGCCGGGACCCGCTGATGCTCGCCATGGTGGTCAGTACCGCGGTGGTGATCGCGGCGATCGGTGGCATCAACGTGGTCGAGGTCTTCTTCATCCGGGAGACGCTGCACGGCTCGGCCACCACGTACGGCCTGGTCGGCGCCGCCTGGATGGCAGGCATGCTGCCCGGCGGCTGGTTCGGCGCCCGGCTCGCCCATCGACTCGACGACGACGGTGCGTTGCTCCGTGGGGTGCTGGTCGCGTTGGCCGGCTGCAGTCTCCTGATCCTGCTCGCGGCGACGGTGCCGACCGCTGGTCTGTTGGTGCCGCTCTGGCTGGTGGCGGGCGCGGCCAACGGCGGTCAGAACGTGTTCGCCAACCTGCTCACCGCTCGCCGGGTCCCGGAGGAGATGCGCGCTCGGGCGTACGCCAGCTACGGCGCCGCGGTGCAGGGCGGCTCCATGGCCGGCTACCTGATCGGCGGGGCGCTACTCACTGCCGTCCCGCCTCGGCCACTGATCGCCGCCGCCGGCCTGGCCGGGCTGCTGGTGGTGCTGGTCGCCGTTCCGGTCGTCGCCCGGGCGGTACGCCGGCCGATGCCGGGTGGACCGGGGGTACGGCAGCAGCAATCGGCGGAGCGGGTGCGGGGTGGGCCACTCCAGGGCGACCCGCCGGGCCAGCCCCGGCGGGCGGGGATACCGTCGGAGCATGGCTGAACGCATCGCACGTCCCCGGGTCGGGCACATCCAGTTCCTGAACTGCCTGCCGATCTACTGGGGTCTGATGCGCTCCGGTGCCCTGCTCGACGTCGACCTGCAGAAGGACTCGCCGGACCGGTTGAGCGCGGCGCTGGTCGCCGGCGACCTCGACATCGGCCCGATCACGCTGGTGGAGTACCTGAAGCACGCCGACGAGTTGCTGCTCCTGCCGGACCTCGCGGTGGGCAGCGACGGGCCGGTGCTCTCGGTCAACATGGTCTCCACCCGACCGCTCGCCGAGCTGGATGGCGCCCGGGTGGCGCTCGGCTCGACCTCGCGGACCGGGGTGATGCTGGCTCAGCTACTGCTCGCCGAGCAGTACGACGTGCGGCCTGAATACTTCCGCTGCCCACCGGATCTGACCCAGATGCTGCTGGAGGCCGACGCCGCCGTGCTGATCGGGGACGTGGCGCTGCGGGCGTACTACGAAGCGCCGCGGAAGGGCCTCACGGTCACCGACCTCGGGCAGGCGTGGCGGGAGTGGACCGGACTGCCGATGGTCTTCGCGGTCTGGGCGGTCCGTCGCGACTTCGCCGCCGCCCACCCGGGCGCGGTCAAGGAGGTGCACGAGGCGTTTCTGCGCTCGCGTGACCTCTGCCTGGCCGAGCTGGACCAGGTCGCCGAGTCGGCGGCCCGGTGGGAGCCGTTCGACGCCGAGACGCTGGCCACGTACTTCCGGACCCTGGACTTCTCGCTCGGTGACCGGCAGGTCGCCGGGCTGCGGGAGTTCGCCCGGCGGGCCGCCGCGATCGGCGAGGCGCCGGCACTGCCGCCCGGCGGCCCGGAGTTCTTCGCCGGCTGAGCCGGCGGGGGCGGCTGTCAGGCGCCGGGGCGGAGCAGCGCCTCGGTGATCTTCTGGCAGTTTTTCATGCCGTAGTCGTAGCCCATGCCGATCGGGTAGCGGACCATCACGCCCATCGTCCAGGTGTCGCCGATGGCCAGGCAGTTGATGTGCATCTCCTGCTCCCTGGTCCGGTCGATCCACCCGTTCTTGATGGCGATCTGCTTCTGCTCGGTGGCCGGGAACGCCTTGCGGATGCCGAAGTCGCCGGCGCCGCGAACGAGCTTCATCTCGTTGAGCAGCCACTTGGTCCACTTCGGGCCGGCGGCGGTGCCCGTGGCGATGCAGTTGGCCAGGCGGGCGGTGTCCCGGGGGGAGAGCGCCGTCCGGCTCCAGCCCTTGTCGGGGGCGACGCTGCTGTCGGTGAGCTTGCACATGGAGATCAGTCGCCGGATCGAGGCGTCCCGGCCGACGAGGTTGTAGAACTGCTCGGCCCGGGTGTTGTCGCTGTCCCGGATGATCCGCGTCGCGTCCGCGAGCTTCGCGTCGCTCGGCTTCTCGCCGGCGTCGTCGGCACGGCGCAGGTAGTCGGCCACGATCCAGGACTTGATCATCGAGGCGGTGGTGTTGGTCTCGTCCATGTTCTTCGAGCCGATGATCTTTCCGGTGCGGCGGTCCAGCACGCTCCAGGAATACCAGCCCTTGATGTCGAGCTTGAGGTCCTTGGCCTCGAACGGCAGCGGCTCCAGCGACGGGCTGGGGGTCGGGGCCGGGGCCGACTGGCGCGCGCTGCGGTCGGTGGCCGCGCTCGTGGACCGGTCACTGGTCGAGCTGCCGGCGTCACCCCAACGGGCGGCGGTGGACGACTCGAACGGCGACCCGGGTAGCAGGCGCAGCGAGACCAGCACCAGCCCGATCAGGATGACCGCGACGGCGATCAGCCGCAGCGGGGACGCGTCAGCGCCGTTGCGCCGAGTCGCCCGGCGGCTGCCCGCCATCAGAGCTTCCCGGCCGGCTGCTGCAGCACCTTGAGGGCCGCGCCCGGCTGCGGGGTGACCAGTTGGGTGGCCACGCTGGCGCAGACCTGCGCGCCGTAGTCCAGCTTGTTCCTGATCGGGTAACGCATCATCACGGCGAGGCTCCACTTGCCATTGACGGCGAGGCAGTTGACGTGCCAGTTGCCGTCGTAGCCGAGCGGCGTCCAACCGTTCTTGATGCTGACCGGGCCCTGGGCGAGGATGGACTTGGGCAGGCCATTGATGATTCCCCAGCGGCCGCCGCCGTACGACGGCTTCTGGTCCTTGGCCGCGGTGGTGCCCCGGACCTTGCTCATCTGATCCAGCACCCACTTGGTCCACGTCGGGCCGGCGGCCTTGCCGTCGGCGATGCAGTCGCCGAGCCGGACCGCGTCGCGGGGGGACATGCGCGTGAAGCTCCAGTAGCCGGTGTAGGGAGCGACGTTGCCACGCCTGGTGTCGGTCAATCCGCAGATTTTGATCGCCCGCTGGATCACCGCGTCCGGTGTGCTGCTCGTCGACGGCTTGTACGAGCCGCCCGCGGCGGCGTGCACCTTGTTGGCCGCGGTGTCGTTGCTGTCGATGATGGCGAGCCGGGCGGCTTCCTTCAGCGCAGCCGTCGGCTGCTTGGTGGGACCGAGCTGGCGCAGATAGTCGGAGACGATCCACGCCTTGATCATCGACTCGGTGGAGTTGGTCGAGGCCATGTTGGGTGACCCGGAGATCTTGCCGGTCTGCCGGTCCATCAGGGCCCACGCGAAGAACTCACCGTTGAAGCTCACCGACACCGGGCCGGCGGCCAGGGTGGGCGGTGGGGGCGGGGTGGGCGCGGGTGCGGCGACGCTCTCGGCGCCGCCTCCGGTGCCTCCGCTGCCGTCGTCGCCGGCCAGCCGGGCGTAGGCGGTCGGCACCAGCAGGACGCCGCCCAGCAGGACCGCCACGATGGCGAGCACCATGGTCACGCGGGATCGCATGAGTGGGTGAGCTCCAGATGTCAGGGCCGGGGGACCGGCTTGTCGTCGGCACGAATCGGTGCGATCGCGGAGGCCCGGGGGAGATGGCCTCAGTGGAGATGTCGATGCTCGGCAGCCGATCGGTTGTCCGCAGGAAGTCTACGTCCGGACTGGTCGGCCGCCAGGACCCGACACCTGGCAACTGTCAATGAAGGCGGGATATCGAGACGGTATGCGGCTTCTAGGAGGTTTCGTCTTTGGGTAGTGAGCCAAGTCATAAATGCCCTGGTTGCGGTACGTGACAAGGAAGCGCCCAGTGGTGACGGAAGGTGACTCGGGTTTCCTGTTACACCCCCTGGTGCATCGAGGCGCAAGCTGTAACACTTGTCCCCATGTATGGCAACGACTTCTCCGCCCCGGACGACGCACCCGGCGGCGGCCTGCTCGGTGAGGTCGAGGCTGCCGAGGTGGCGCTTCGGGAGGCCGCCGCGCGGCAGCGACGTGACGGCCCCGCTCCCGACGAGGACCTGGCGACCTACTTCACCGAGGTGGTCGACGCGGAGCAGAAGATCGAGCCGCGGGACTGGATGCCGGAGGCGTACCGCCGGACGCTGATCCGGCAGATCGCCCAGCACGCCCACTCCGAGATCATCGGCATGCAGCCGGAGGGCAACTGGATCAGCCGGGCACCGTCGCTCAAGCGCAAGGCGATCCTGCTGGCCAAGGTGCAGGACGAGGCGGGCCACGGCCTCTACCTCTACGCCGCTGCCGAGACCCTGGGCATCAGTCGGGACGAGTTGGTCCGGCTGCTGCTCGACGGGCGGCAGAAGTACAGCTCGATCTTCAACTACCCCACCCTGACCTGGGCCGACGTGGGCGCGATCGGTTGGCTGGTGGACGGCGCCGCGATCGTCAACCAGGTCCCGCTGTGCCGCTGCTCCTACGGCCCGTACGCGCGAGCGATGATCCGGGTCTGCAAGGAGGAGTCGTTCCACCAGCGCCAGGGCTACGAGATCCTGCACACCCTTGCCCACGGCACCCCGGCGCAGCAGGCGATGGCCCAGGACGCGTTGGACCGCTGGTGGTACCCGTCGCTGGCCATGTTCGGCCCACCGGACGGCGACTCCACCCACTCCACCCAGTCGATGGCCTGGAAGATCAAGCGCTTCTCGAACGACGACCTGCGCCAGCGCTTCGTGGACATGTGCGTCCAGCAGGCCGAGATCCTCGGGCTGCGCATCCCCGATGAGGGCCTGCGCTGGAACGAGAAGCGGCAGTCGTACGACTACACCCAGCCGGACTACGACGAGCTGATGCGGGTCATCTCCGGCGACGGGCCGTGCAACCGGGAGCGGATGGCGCACCGCCGGGCCGCACACGCCGACGGCGCGTGGGTGCGGGAGGCCGCCACGGCGTACGCCGCCAAGCGGGTGGAACAGAAGGAGAAGGTGCCAGCATGAGTGAGCAGACCCCGCTGTGGGAGGTCTTCGTGCGGGCGCGGCGCGGGCTGTCGCACACCCACGTTGGCAGCCTGCACGCCCCCGACGCCGAGCTGGCCCTGCACAACGCCCGGGACCTCTACACCCGCCGGCAGGAGGGCGTGTCGATCTGGGTGGTGCCGGCCGGCGCGATCACCGCGTCCAGCCCCGACGAGAAGGACTCCTTCTTCGACCCGGCCGCCGACAAGGTCTACCGGCACCCCACCTTCTACGCGGTGCCGGACGGGGTGGCCCACCTGTGAGTGAGCGGAGCGAGCGAACCAGCCAGCTCAGCAACGGCGCGGTTCGCGCCGCTGCCGAGCGTAGCGAGGTGGCGGCGTGAACGGTCCCGTCGACTTCACTCTCGCCCTCGGTGACGATGCGTTGATCGCCGCGCAGCGGCTCGCCGAGTGGACCACCCGCGCGCCGGAGATGGAGGAGGACATCGCGCTGGCCAACATCGCCCTCGACCAGCTCGGCGCGGCGCGCCTGCTGCTGTCGTACGCGGCCGAGTTGGAGGGCGCCGGCCGCGACGAGGACGCGTTGGCGTACCTGCGGGACGACCGTCAGTTCCGCAACGTCCACCTGGTCGAGCTGCCCAACGGCGACTTCGCGGTGACCATGGCGAAGCTGTTCTTCCTGGCGGCGTACCAACTGCCGCTCTACACCGCGCTGGCGGGCTGCTCGGACGAGCGGCTGGCCGCGATCGGCGCCAAGGCGCGCAAGGAGTCGGCGTACCACCTGGAACATGCCGCGCTGTGGGTGAAGCGGCTCGGCGACGGCACCGAGGAGTCGCACAGCCGGATGCAGCTGGCCGTCGATCAGATCTGGCCGTACACGCACGAGCTGTTCGCCGCGGACCCGGCGGCGCCGGTCGACCCGGCGGCCCTGCGACCGGCGTTCGACGCCACCGTCGGTCCGGTGCTGGCCGAGGCGACCCTCACCCTGCCGGAGAGCGGCTGGGCCCCGGCCGGTGGACGGGCCGGCGTGCACACCGAGCACCTGTCGTACCTGCTCGCCGAGATGCAGGTGCTGCACCGCGCCCACCCCGGGGCCTCGTGGTGAGTGACCCGAGGACGGCCGCGGCGAGCGTGGTCGACCCGGAGATCCGGGTGATCACCATCGACGAGCTGGGCATTCTGCGCGCCGTCGAGGAGGATCCGGGCAGTGGCCGGGTCACCGTGACGATCACCCCGACCTACACGGGCTGCCCGGCCATGGACGTGATCCGCTCCGACATCCGCCGTGCGCTGACCGCCGCCGGGCACCCGGACGCTGAGGTCCGCACGGTCTACAGCCCACCGTGGAGCACGGACTGGATCTCCGAGGGTGGGCGGGCCAAGCTCGCCGCCGCCGGGATCGCCCCGCCGGCCCCGGTGTCGACCCCGGGCGTGGTGGCGCTGACCCTCTCGGTCCGCTGCCCGCGATGTGGTTCCCCGGAGACCGAGCAGCTCAGCCGGTTCGGCTCCACCGCGTGCAAGGCGCTGTGGCGCTGCCGCTCCTGCTCCGAACCCTTCGACAACCTGAAGGCGCTGTGACAGTCACCATCACGCGGCCGGTTCGCCGCCGGCCGGTCTTCCACCCGCTCTCGGTCGCCGCCGTCGACCGGCTCACCGACGACGCCGTGGCGGTCACCTTCGCCGTCCCCGAGGAACTGCGGGAGACCTTCGCGTTCCGCGCGGGCCAGCACCTGACGGTGCGTCGCGCCGACGCGGACGGCGCGGAGGTGCGGCGGTCGTACTCCATCTGCTCGACACCGGACGACCTGGCCCTGCGTGGTCGGCTGCGGATCGGCGTGCGGGAGATCCCCGGCGGCGCCTTCTCGGCGTTCGCCTGCGGCGCGTTGCGTGGCGGGGACACCGTCGAGGTGTTGCCGCCGCTGGGCACCTTCACGACGGCGTTCGCGGCGGACCGGGTGCGGCACTACGGCGCGGTCGTCGCCGGCTCCGGCATCACCCCGGTGCTCGCGCTGGTCGCGACCGCCCTGGCCGTCGAGCCGGCCAGCACGTTCACCCTGGTGTACGGCAACCGCACGGCGAACACGGTCATGTTCGCCGAGGAGCTGGCCGACCTGAAGGACCGCTACCCCACCCGGCTACACCTGGTGCACGTGCTCTCCCGGGAGCAGGGCGAGTCGCCGCTGCTCTCCGGGCGGATCGACGGCGAGCGGCTGAGCCGCCTGCTGGAGACCATCGTGCCCGGCCAGGCCATCGAGGAGTGGTTCCTCTGCGGCCCGTATACGATGGTGGTCCACGCCCGTGAGCTGCTGACCGCGCGCGGTCTGGCCGAGTCGGCGGTGCACACCGAGCTGTTCCACGTCGACGCGCCGCCGGAGCCGGTGCGCCGCCCCGCCGAGCAGGGGGGCGCCGGCGCCGAGGTCACCATTCTGCTGGACGGCCGGTCGTCGAGCTTCACGATGGGCCGCGAGGAGCGGGTGCTGGACGCCGCGCTGAAGGTGCGCGGCGAGCTGCCGTACGCCTGCAAGGGTGGGGTCTGCTCGACCTGCAAGGCGAAGGTCGTGGACGGCGCGGTCACGATGGCCCGCAACTACGCGCTGGAGCCCGACGAGCTGGCCGCCGGCTACGTGCTGACCTGCCAGTCCAGCCCGACCACCGAAAAGCTCACGGTCGACTACGACGCCTGACCACCCACCCACCCACCCACCCACCCACCCCTCCGCCCCGATCTTGCAGTTTCGGTCGCCGATATGCACGGAATGCCCCGTGTATCGCGACAGCAAATGCAAGATCGCGGCAAGGTATGGGGGTGGCCCCGTTCGGCGCTGCCTCCAGCGCGATCCAGCCGTGTGCGGAGCGAATCACCGCCTTAAGCACCCCTCAGGGCCGAGGCGCGTGACCGGCGTAGGCTCGGGGTGTGACGGTGAGCCGGGAGATCGACGACATCCTGCAGCGGGGCGCGGACGGCGGGCGCATCACGCCCGAGGAGGCTCTGCTGCTCTACACCGAGGCGCCCTTCCACGCGTTGGGTGAGGCGGCGGACGCGGTGCGCCGGCGGCGCTACCCGGACAACGTGGTCACGTACCTGATCGATCGCAACATCAACTACACCAACGTCTGCGTGACGGCGTGCAAGTTCTGCGCGTTCTACCGGGCGCCGAAGCACGCCGAGGGTTGGACCCACCCGACCGAGGAGATCCTGCGCCGTTGCGGCGAGGCGGTCGAGCTGGGCGCGACCCAGGTGATGCTCCAGGGCGGTCACCACCCGGACTACGGCGTCGAGTACTACGAGGAGCTGTTCTCCTCGGTCAAGCAGGCGTACCCGCAGTTGGCCATCCACTCGATCGGCCCGAGCGAGATCCTGCACATGGCCAAGGTGTCCGGGGTGAGCCTGGACGAGGCCATCGCCCGGATCAAGGTCGCCGGCCTGGACTCGATCGCCGGCGCCGGCGCGGAGATGCTGCCCGCGCGGCCGCGTAAGGCCATCGCTCCGCTCAAGGAGTCGGGTGAGCGCTGGCTGGAGGTCATGGAGCTGGCCCACCGGCAGGGCGTCGAGTCGACCGCCACGATGATGATGGGCACCGGCGAGACGCACGCCGAGCGGATCGAGCACCTGCGCATGATCCGCGACGTGCAGGACCGCACCCGTGGCTTCCGGTCCTTCATTCCGTGGACCTACCAGCCGGAGAACAACCACCTCAAGGGCCGTACCCAGGCGACCACGCTGGAGTACCTGCGGCTGGTCGCGGTGGCGCGGCTCTTCTTCGAGACGGTGCCGCACCTGCAGGCGTCCTGGCTGACCACCGGCAAGGACGTCGGGCAGCTCGCGCTGCACATGGGCGTGGACGACCTCGGCTCGATCATGCTGGAGGAGAACGTCATCTCCTCCGCCGGTGCCCGGCACCGCTCCAACCTGCACGAGCTGATCGGCATGATCCGCTCGGCGGACCGGATCCCCGCGCAGCGCGACACCCTCTACAACCGGCTCACGGTGCACCACACCCCTGCGGACGACCCGACCGACGAGCGGGTGGTCTCGCACTTCTCCTCGATCGCGCTGCCCGGCGGTGGCGCCGGCCGGTCCCTTCCGCTGGTCGAGGTCAACTGACGACGGTCGAAGTCCGGCCGTTTGGCTGACCGAGGCTCGTGCGCCCGACCGGCCACCCTCGGCGGTACGGGTGGTCCCGGCCGCTGTGCCGGCGAGGTGCCCGTTTCGGGCTGGTGGAGTTGATCGCCAACGGCTAGCGTCCCGCGTCATACCGCTGGCCATCAGGTCCTCCATCGGCCCATGAGGGTCGTTCACATAACGCACGACACGGCGGGCGGGATGGGTGACCATCCCGCCCGTACCGTCTGCTCACTCCAGACCGGACGGATGAAAAGCGGTCTCGCGCGCTGGCGCGGAAGATCGACCTCCGATAACGTCCGCTCGTTGCGCAACCACTCCTCTCTTCCCTACCCCCCGGGGGACCGATGACAGCGTTCCACCGCTCGGCCCTGGCCCGCGTCGGCGCCGTGGCCCTGCTCGCGGCCGGTGGCCTGGCCACCGTGGCCGCCCCGGCTCAGGCCGCCGACCAGGCTGACCTGGCCCTCGTGCCGATCAGCTCCGAGCTGGCCAAGGGTGTCAAGGCGGCCAAGGCGAAGCCGTTCAAGTTCACGGTCGACAACACCCGGAGCACGGTCGCCGCCAAGGATGTCCGGGTCACCGTGGACACCAGCAAGCTGAAGAAGAAGGTCGGGGTCGTGGTGCCCGACGGCTGCGAGGTGACCGGCAAGACGTTCACCTGCCTGCTCGGTGACCTGGCCGGCGGCACCAGCGAGGACTTCGGCATCCCGCTCTTCTCCAATGGTGCTCGCGGCGCGGCCGGCACGCTGGTGGTCACCATCAGCGCGGCCAACTCCGCCCCCGACACCGTCGAGCACGACATCACCGTCAGCAAGCCGGGCTACGACCTGACGAGCTGGGTGCAGGACGTCTACTCGAACGTCGTGGTGAACGGCGGCCAGAGCGACGGCGTCGAGCTCAAGCCGGTCCGGCCGGGCGAGACGGCACCGCTGGACTGGGCCGTCTACAACGACGGCAGCCGCAAGGCCACCGGCCTGGCCTACACGCTCACGCTCCCGGCCGGCGTCACCTTCGCCACCCTGCCGGACACCTGCGAGGAGCAGAGCCTCGGCGGGGTCGCCCAGGCGTTCTGCGAGGACGACGGCGCGGTGATCAAGCCCGGTCAGTACTACACCGCGGACGTCACGGTGAAGGTCGGAGCGGGCGTCACCGAGCCGGTGCTGCGGATCGGCGAGCTGTTCGCCCAGGGCCTGGACGCCGCGGCCGGTCGGCCCGAGGAGGAGCCCGAGCAGGCCACCACCGCCCAGCGGAAGACCTTCACCGAGACCGACGAGCTCGACAACCAGGCCATCTTCGACGTCTTCGTCGACCTAGCCGCGCAGCCCTCCCCGACGCCCACGCCGACCGCGTCGGCGAGCCCGACCCGGTCGCCGGGTACGGGGGGCGGCGGTGGCGGCGGCCTGCCGGTGACCGGTGTGCAGGCCGGCCTGATCGGCGGTATCGGCGGCCTGATCCTGCTCGCGGGTGGCGCGCTGCTGGTGCTCTCCCGTCGGCGCAAGGTCGTCCTGGTCGCACCGGGCGACGAGAAGTCGACCGACTGACCTAGTCGCGACACGAGGGCGGGGTGGTCATCCACCCCGCCCTTGCGCGTACGCAGGGGCCGTGCGCGACCCAGCGGCCACCGGCCCGAGCGCGGCTGGCAGAGTGGAGGGGTGAGCCGTACCCCGCAGGGCCAGCGCGCCAGCCTGGACAAGCAGCCGCACGAGGTCGCCGCGATGTTCGATGGCGTGGCGGAGCGCTACGACCTGACCAACACCGTCCTCTCCTTCGGCCAGGACCGTTTCTGGCGTCGGGCCACCCGGGCCGCGCTCGGGCTGCGGCCGGGCGAGCGCGTGCTGGACGTGGGCGCGGGCACCGGCGTCTCGACCCAGGAGCTGGCCCAGTCCGGGGCGTACGCGGTCGGCGCCGACCTGTCGCAGGGGATGCTGCACGCCGGTAAGCGGGCCCGTCCGGCGGTGCCCCTGCTGGCCGGGGACGCGCTGCGGCTGCCGTTCGCCGACGCCAGCTTCGACGCGGTGACCATCTCCTTCGCGCTGCGCAACGTGAACGACACCGATGCGGCGCTGCGCGAGTTGGCGCGGGTGACCCGGCCCGGCGGGCGGCTGGTGGTCTGCGAGTTCAGCACCCCGGTCAACCCGGCATTCCGGACGGTCTACCTGTCGTACCTGATGCGGTCGTTGCCGGTGGTGGCTCGCACGGTGTCCAGCAACCCCGAGGCGTACGTCTATCTCGCCGAGTCGATCCGGGCCTGGCCGGATCAGACCGCGCTGGCCGGGCGGGTCGGCGCGGCCGGCTGGGGCCGGGTGGCGTGGCGCAACCTGACCGGCGGCGTGGTCGCCCTGCACCGGGGCATCCGCCAGTAGCGCGGAGCCAGATCGCACGCGCGTTTCGTGAATGTTGGGCTTTGGTCCACTTTGCCCCCGTACGCTCGTCGGCATGACCGGAGCACACCCGGCGGACCCGGTGGCCGCCACCGACGACGACGCGGCCGAACTCATCGCGCAGTTGCGCGCGCTGGCCGGCGCCGACCCGACGGAGGTCCGGCAGGTGGTCGCCGAGGTGTTGGCAGCGCTGGATCGGGCGGCCGGTGGTGCGCTGCGTGAGCATCTGCCGGAGACGATCCGAGTCGATGCGGGCCTGGACGCGCCAAGTCCGGCCTGACACCTGCCTGCTGTGGACAGTCACCGCCTGTCACGCTTGCGAGTTAGGCACCCCTAAGCCTGTGCAGGTATGACGCCGGTCATAGACTCGTCCCGTCTGGCTTGTGAAGCATTTCACGAGCGTTCGGGAGGAGGCGCGGATGACCGCGGTGGAGCACGACGCCGACGTCATCGTCGTGGGCGCCGGTCCCGGTGGATCGGCGACGGCGTACCACTTGGCCCGGCACGGCGTACGGGTGCTGTTGTTGGAGAAGACCGAGTTTCCCCGCGAGAAGGTCTGCGGCGACGGGCTGACCCCGCGCGCCGTGCGCCAGCTCGTGCGGATGGGTGTGGACACCTCACCCGAGGCCGGCTGGCTGCACAACAAGGGCCTGCGGGTGATCGGCGGCGGCGTACGCCTGGAGTTGGACTGGCCAGAGCTCGCCAGCTTCCCCAACTACGGCCTGGTGCGAACCCGGCTGGACTTCGACGACCTGCTCGCCCAGCGGGCGGTGGCCGCCGGCGCGAAGCTGCGGACCAGCGTCAACGTGCTGGGCCCGGTGCTCGACGGTGACGGCCGGGTGACCGGCGTCGAGGCCGAGGTGGGCCCGGACAAGGAGCCGACCACTTTCCGCGCCCCGCTGGTCGTGGCCGCGGACGGGGTCTCCGGTCGGTTCCCGCTCGCCCTCGGCCTGACCAAGCGGGAGGACCGGCCGATCGGCGTGGCCGTCCGCCGCTACTACCACTCACCGGCCAAGCACGACGACGACTACCTGGAGTCCTGGCTGGAGCTGCGCAGCAAGGACAGCGGCGACAACCTGCTGCCCGGGTACGGCTGGATCTTCGGGCTCGGTGACGGGCGGGTCAACGTCGGTCTCGGCGTGCTCAACTCGTCCTCCGCGTTCGGCAAGACCAACTACCGCCGGCTGCTCACCGACTGGCTGGAGAACACCCCGGCCGACTGGGGCATGACCGACGAGACCAATGCCGACGGCCCGATCCTCGGGGCCGCGCTGCCGATGGGCTTCAACCGGGTGCCGCACTACACCCGGGGCGTCCTGCTGGTCGGTGACTCCGGCGGCATGGTCAACCCGTTCAACGGTGAGGGCATCGCGTACGCCATGGAGTCCGGCGAGTTGGCTGCCGAGGTCGCCGTGCAGGCCCTCGCCCGGCCGGCCGGCCCGGAGCGGGAGCGCGCGCTGATGGCGTACCCGAACGAGTTGAAGGCTCGGCTCGGCGGTTACTACCGGCTCGGCGGCATCTTCGTGAAGCTGATCGGCCGTCCGGAGATCATGCGGATCGCCACGAAGCACGGTATGCCACACCCGACGCTGATGCGTTTCGTCCTCAAGCTGCTGGCCAACCTGACCGACCCGCGTGGCGGGGACGCGATGGACCGGGTCATCAATGCGATGACGAAGGTCGCGCCCGCCGCTTGAGCAAGACCGCATCGGTGCTGGTCACAGCCCTGACGCGGACAAAGATCGACCCCCGCCGGCTGCCACCGCGAGGGACGTGAATAGTGTGATTTTCGTCAAGCACCGAGGGCAGGGAAGGACGAGCAGGAGAAAACGATGTCGCTCTCGCCTTACGCACCGATCATCGGGCTGTTCGCCCTCGCCGCGGCGTTCTCGCTGTTCTCCGTTGGCGCCGCCCGCTTCGCCGGTCCCCATCGATACAACAAGGCCAAACTCGAGGCTTACGAGTGCGGCATCGAGCCCAGCCCCCAGCCGGTCGGCGGTGGCCGGTTCCCGATCAAGTTCTACCTGACGGCGATGCTCTTCATCGTCTTCGACATCGAGATCATCTTCCTCTACCCCTGGGCGGTCACGTTCGACGCTCTGCCGATCTTCGGCTTCGTGGAGATGGTCCTGTTCATCGTCGCGGTCTTCGTTGCGTACGCCTACGTGTGGCGGCGCGGCGGCCTGGACTGGGACTGAGGAAGGAACGTCAGATGGGCATCGAGGAGAAGCTTCCCGCCGGCGTCCTGCTCACCTCGGTGGAGAAGCTGGTCAACTGGTCCCGGAAGTCGTCCGTGTGGGGCGCCACCTTCGGCCTGGCCTGCTGCGCCATCGAGATGATGGCCGCCGGTGGTCCGCACTACGACATGGGCCGCTGGGGCATGGAGGTCTTCCGGGCCTCGCCCCGACAGGCCGACCTGATGATCGTGGCCGGCCGGGTGAGCCAGAAGATGGCGCCGGTGCTCCGCCAGATCTACGACCAGATGGCCGAGCCCCGCTGGGTGCTCTCGATGGGCGTCTGCGCCAGCAGCGGTGGCATGTTCAACAACTACGCGATCGTGCAGGGCGTCGACCACGTGGTGCCGGTCGACATGTACCTGCCGGGCTGCCCGCCCCGGCCGGAGATGCTGATCGACGCGATCCTCAAGCTTCGCGAGAAGATCATGTATGAGCCGCTGGGCCCGACCGGCCGCAAGATGCTGGCGGCCCGCACGGAGCGCGGTGACGTCCCGGTCGTGCCGTACGGCTCCATGCCGTCGTCGTACCGCAGCGACAAGAGCCGGCGTGCCGAGTGGACCCGCGCGGTCCGCGAGGGGCGCGAGGAGCAACTGCGGATCGAGAACTGGATGAACGCGCAGAACCACCTCCACCCGCAAGGCGGCCCCAAATGAGCGACAAGCCCACTGACGGTGGAGTGCCGCTGCCGGTCGTGCCGGCCGGCGCCACCAGCGGTGCCCCGGCCGAGCACCCGCCGGCCAGCCCCGCCGGCCGCGGAATGTTCGGCAACCAGGGCACCGGCGACGTGTCCGGCTACGGCGGCCTGGTCCGCCAGCGCGAGCCGATCGAGGAGGCCTCCCGTCCGTACGGCGGCTACTTCGACGAGGTCCGCGACGCGCTGGAGGAGGCGTACCCGGCCTTCGGCGACGCGATCGAGAAGGTCGTGGTCGACCGGGGCGAGCTGACCCTGCACGTCCGCCCGGAGCGGATCGCCGAGGTCTGCCAGGTGCTGCGGGACGACCTGGCGCTGCGCTTCGAGCTGTGCTCCTCGGTGTCCGGCGTGGACTACCTCGGCGCCGACGAGCGTCGGCTGCACGTGGTCTACCAGCTCACCTCGATGACCTACCGGCGTCGGCTCCGGCTGGAGAGCGCTGTCTCCGTCGAGAGCCCGCACCTGCCCAGCGTCACCGCTGTCTATCCGACGGCGGACTGGCAGGAGCGGGAGGCGTACGACATGTTCGGCATCGTCTTCGACGGCCACCCCAACCTGACCCGGATCCTCATGCCGGACGACTGGGAGGGCCACCCGCAGCGCAAGGACTACCCGCTCGGCGGCGTGCCCGTCGAGTACAAGGGCGCGGAGATCCAGCCGCCGGACAAGCGGAGGTCGTACCAGTGACGACGTCGAACTATGCGACCGAGCGCGAGACCGACGAGGGCAGGGTCTTCACCGTCACCGGTGGGGACTGGGACACGGTCGTCTCGGGCACCGACCCGATCAACGACGAGCGGATCGTCGTCAACATGGGTCCGCAGCACCCGTCCACGCACGGCGTGCTGCGGCTGATCCTCGAGCTGGAGGGCGAGACGGTCCGCGAGGCCCGCTCGGTCATCGGCTACCTGCACACCGGCATCGAGAAGAACCTCGAATACCGCAACTGGGTCCAGGGCTCGACCTTCGTGACCCGGATGGACTACCTCGCCCCGCTGTTCAACGAGACGGCGTACGCGCTGGCGGTCGAGAAGCTGCTCGGTATCACCGACGACATCACCGAGCGGGCCACCACCATCCGGGTGCTGATGATGGAGCTCAACCGGATCTCCTCGCACCTGGTCTGGCTGGCCACCACCGGCATGGAGCTGGGTGCGATCTCGATCATGCTGTACGGCTTCCGCGAGCGGGAGTACATCCTCGACATCTTCGAGACCATCACCGGCCTGCGGATGAACCACGCGTACATCCGGCCGGGCGGGGTCGCGCAGGACGTGCCGGACGCCGCGGTCGTCAAGATCCGCGACTTCCTGAAGATGATGCCCAAGAAGCTCAAGGAGTACGAGGACCTGCTGTCCGGCCAGCCGATCTGGACCGAGCGGACGAAGAACGTCGCGGTGCTGGACGTGACCGGCTGCCTGGCGCTCGGCGTCACCGGGCCGGTGCTGCGCTCCGCCGGGCTGGCCTGGGACCTGCGCAAGACCATGCCGTACTGCGGGTACGAGACGTACGAGTTCGACGTGCCGACCCACCCCGACGGTGACGTGTGGGGCCGCTACCAGGTCCGGCTCGCCGAGATCCGGGAGTCGATGAAGCTGGTCGAGCAGGCGCTCGACCGGCTCAAGCCGGGCCCGGTGATGGTGGCCGACCGCAAGATCGCCTGGCCGGCCCAGTTGGCCATCGGTGTCGACGGCATGGGCAACTCGCTGGAGCACGTCGCGAAGATCATGGGTCAGTCGATGGAGTCGCTGATCCACCACTTCAAGCTGGTCACCGAGGGTTTCCGGGTTCCGCCCGGTCAGGTGTACGTCGGCATCGAGTCGCCCCGCGGTGAGCTGGGCGTGCACGCGGTCTCCGACGGTGGCACCCGGCCGTACCGGGTGCACTACCGGGAGCCGAGCTTCGTCAACCTCCAGGCCCTCCCGGCGATGGCCGAGGGCGGCCTGATCGCCGACGTGATCGCCGGCGGCGCTTCGCTGGACCCCGTGATGGGTGGGTGTGACAGATGACGACCACGACCTTCACTGAGACGACCCGGGAGCGGGCGCGCGAGATCATCGCCCGCTACCCGGCGGATCGGTCCCGCTCGGCGCTGCTGCCGCTGCTGCACCTGGTGCAGGCCGAGGAGGGGTACGTCTCCCCGGCCGGTGTCGCGTTCTGCGCCGAGGTGCTCGGGCTGAACAAGGCCCAGGTCGGCGCGGTGGCGACCTTCTACACCATGTACAAGCGCAAGCCGACCGGCGACTATCTGGTCAGCGTCTGTACCAACACGATGTGCGACGTGCTGGGCGGCCAGCAGGTCTACGAGACCCTCGCCGAGCACCTGGGCGTCGGGCACGACGAGACGACCGCCGACGGCAAGATCACCCTGGAGCACGCCGAGTGCCTGGCGGCCTGTGACTACGGCCCGGTGATGACCGTCAACTACGACTTCTTCGACGGCGTGGACCCGTCCACCGCGGTCGGGGTGGTCGACGAGCTGCGTGCCGGTGGCCGGCCGATGCCGACCCGGGGCGCGCGGCTCTGCACCCTCAAGGAGATGGCGGTGCAGCTCGCCGGTTTCGCCGACGAGCGGGATGGCGCGGTCGCCGACGGCGGGCCGGGCGAGGCAACCCTGCGCGGGCTGCGGCTGGCGCAGCAGCACGGCGTCTCGGTGCCGGGCTTCGACCCGAACACCCCGATCCGCAGCAAGGCCGAAGCCGACAAGGCCGCCGCCGAGGCGAAGGCGGAGGCGGAGGCCGCCAAGCCGGCGCCCGCCGAGGCCAGCGCGGCGCCGGTCAAGGGTGGCGACGGAGCGTCCGCACCGACGGGGGCGGCCGGGATCGCCGAGCCGGCGAAGCCGGCAGAGGCCACCGGCAGCACCACGCGGGACGTCAAGGCTCCGGACGACAAGTCGCCGCAGGTGCGTACCGCGGAGACCCGGCAGCCGGACGCGAGCACCGCGGTGCCGGACGCCCCCGGCACCAAGGTCCCCACGGAGACCCCCGGCACCGCGCCGGCGGCCGGTGACGCGCAGGCGGCCGAGGCGGCCGGCGTGGCGGCCAACCCGGTGGCCGGTGACGGCAAGCCGGCCGGCGACGAGGCCGGGTCCCAGCAGCGCAACCTCAAGGATGCGAAGGCCGGTACGGACGCCGACGGCGCCGAACCAGCGGACGCGAGCGAAACGGGGGCACAGAAGTGACCACTCCCCGGCCGGAGACGCTGGCCAAGCTGACGCCGGTGCTGACCAAGCGCTGGCTGTCGCCGGACGCCTGGCGGATCGGCACCTACGAGCAGCTCGACGGCTACGCCGCGCTGCGCAAGGCACTCAAGGCCCACCCGGACGACCTGATCCAACTGATCAAGGACTCCGGCCTGCGCGGCCGTGGCGGCGCCGGCTTCCCCACCGGTCTCAAGTGGGGCTTCATCCCGCAGGGTGACGGAAAGCCCCACTACCTGGTGGTCAACGCGGACGAGGGCGAGCCGGGCACCTGCAAGGACCTGCCGCTGATGACCCACGACCCGCACGCGCTGGTCGAGGGCGTCATCATCGCGTCGTACGCCATCCGGGCCAGCCGCGCCTACATCTACATCCGGGGCGAGGCGGTGCACGCCGCGCGCCGGCTGCGCAACGCGGTCCAGGAGGCGTACGACAAGGGTTACCTCGGCCGGAACATCCTGCGCAGCGGCTACGACCTGGAGCTGGTGGTGCACTCCGGCGCCGGGGCGTACATCTGCGGCGAGGAGACGGCGCTGCTGGACTCGCTGGAGGGGTTCCGGGGTCAACCTCGGCTCCGGCCGCCGTTCCCAGCCACCCACGGCCTGTACGCCAGCCCGACGGTGGTGAACAACGTCGGCACCATCGCCAGCGTGCCGCCGATCGTGCTCGGCGGGGCCAACTGGTGGAAGTCCATGGGCACCGAGAAGTCCTCCGGCCCGATGATCTACTCGCTCTCCGGCCGGGTCGTCAACCCGGGCCAGTACGAGTGCTCGATGGGCGTCACCCTGCGTGAGCTGCTGGAGCTGGCCGGCGGGATGCAGCCCGGGCACAACCTGCGGTTCTGGACGCCGGGCGGCTCGTCGACCCCGCTGCTCGCCGCCGAGCACCTGGACGTGCCCCTGGACTTCGAGGGGGTGGCGGCGGCCGGGTCGATCCTCGGCACCACGGCCACCCAGATCTTCTCCGACCAGGACTGCCCGGTCTACGCGACGTACCGGTGGCTGGAGTTCTACCACCACGAGTCGTGCGGCAAGTGCACTCCCTGCCGGGAGGGCAACTACTGGATGGTCCGGGTCTACCGGCGGATCCTCGCCGGCCAGGGCACCCATGAGGACCTGGACACCCTGCTGGACACCTGCGACAACATCCTCGGCCGTTCGTTCTGCGGTCTGGGTGACGGCGCGACCAGCTCGGTGACCTCCTCGCTGAAGTACTTCAAGCAGGACTACCTCGACTACATCGAGGGACGTACCGCACCGAAGCTGTCGGACAAGCAGCTCGTAGGAGCTCACTGATGACGGATGTAGCCAAGCAGACCGACACTGTCACGCTCACCATCGACGGCGTCGAGGTCACCGCCCCCAAGGGGACGCTGCTGATCCGGGTCGCCGAGCAGATGGGCACCGAGATCCCCCGCTTCTGCGACCACCCGCTGCTGGCTCCGGCCGGGGCGTGCCGGCAGTGTCTGGTCGAGGTGGAGGGCCAGCGCAAGCCGGTCGCCTCCTGCACGCAGACCGTCGCCGACGGCATGGTGGTCCGTACCCAGATCACCTCCCCGGTGGCCAAGAAGGCGCAGGAGGGGGTGATGGAGCTCCTCCTGCTCAATCACCCGCTGGACTGCCCGATGTGTGACAAGGGCGGCGAGTGCCCCCTGCAGAACCAGGCGATGTCCACCGGCCGTACCGACTCCCGCTTCCACGAGCACAAGCGGGAGTACGAGAAGCCGATGGCGATCAGCAGCCAGGTGCTGCTGGACCGCGAGCGTTGCGTGCTCTGCCAACGCTGCACCCGGTTCTCCGAGGAGATCGCCGGCGACAAGTTCATCGACCTGATGGGCCGGTCGTCCGCCGAGGAGATCAACATCTACCGGGACGACGCGTACGGCGCCGACGGTGACGCGGGCGACGTGCCGTTCAACTCGTACTTCTCCGGCAACACCGTGCAGATCTGCCCGGTTGGCGCGCTGACCGGTGCGCAGTACCGGTTCCGGGCCCGCCCGTTCGACCTGGTCTCCAGCCCGAGCGTCTGCGAGCACTGCTCGGCCGGCTGCGCGCAGCGCACCGACTGGCGGCGCGGCAAGGTCCAGCGCCGGCTGGCCGGCGACGAGCCGGCGGTGAACGAGGAGTGGAACTGCGACAAGGGTCGGTGGGGCTTCCAGTACAGCCGGGCCACCGACCGGCTGACCAACCCGTTGGTCCGCGACGAGCACACCGGCGAGCTGCGCGAGGCGTCCTGGAGTGAGGCGCTCACCCGGGCCGCCGAGGGGCTGCACGCGGCTCGCGAGGGCGGGCAGGGCATGGCGGTGCTCACCGGCGGTCGGCTGACCGTCGAGGACGCCTACGCGTACGCGAAGTTCGCCCGGGTCGCGCTGAACACCAACGACATCGACTTCCGGGCCCGGCCGGTCTCCCGCGAGGAGGCCGACTTTCTGGCCAGTTCGGTCGCCGGGGTCACCGACATCACCTACACCGACGTGGAGAACGCGCCGGCGGTGGTGCTGGTCGGCCTCGAGCCGGAGGAGGAGTGCCCGATCCTCTTCCTGCGGCTGCGCAAGGCGTACCTGAAGAAGACCCTGACGGTGTACGCGCTGGCGCCGTTCGCCACCCGCGGCCTGGAGAAGCTCGGTGCCAAGCTGGCCCGGGTCGTGCCGGGCGAGGAGGCCAGCGTGCTCGCCGAGCACGCCACGGTCGCCGAGGCGCTGAGCGCACCGGGCGCGATCCTGATCGTCGGCGAGCGGCTGGCCACCGTGCCGGGTGGGCTCTCCGCCGCGGCGGACGTGGCCCGGCGTACCGGCGCGAAGTTGGCCTGGGTGCCGCGGCGCGCGGGTGACCGGGGCGCGGTCGACGCGGGCTGCCTGCCCAACCTGCTCCCCGGTGGCCGGCTGGTCACCGAGCCGGCCGCGCGGGCCGAGCTCGGCGAGGCGTGGGACATCCCGGCCGGGGTGATCCCGAGCCAGGCCGGTCGGGACACCGACCAGATTCTGGCCGCGGCCGCCAACGGGCAGCTCGGCGCGCTGGTCGTGGCCGGCGTCGACCCGGCCGACCTGGCCGACCCGCGACTGGCCGAGACCGCCCTGGACGCGGTGCCGTTCCTGGTCAGCCTGGAGCTGCGCGCCAGCGCGGTGACCCGGCGGGCCGACGTGGTGCTGCCGGTCGCCCCGGTGGTCGAGAAGGCCGGCAGCTTCCTGGACTGGGAGGGCCGGCTGCGTCCGTTCGAGGCGGTGCTGGACACGGCCGCGATGACCGACGGCCGGGTGCTCGACGCGCTGGCCGCGCTGCTCGACGTGCGCCTCGGTACGGCGGACGTGCCGAGCGTGCGTCGCGAGCTGGGCACGCTGCCGGCGACCCGCACCCAGCGGCCGTCCGCGCCGTCGGTGGCGCCGGCCACGGTGGCGCACCCGGGCGCCGGGGAGGCCGTGCTGGCCACCTGGCATCAGCTCGTCGACTCGGGCTCCCTGACCGACGGCGACGAACACCTCGCCGGTACCGCCCGCCCGCCGGTGGTCCGGCTGGGCAAGGGCACCGCCGAGGCACTCGGTGTCGTCGACGGTGACCCCGTCACGGTGGGCACCGACCGGGGGGCGCTGACCCTGCCGGCGGAGCTGACCGAGATGCCGGACGGCGTGGTCTGGCTGCCGACCAACTCACCCGGCTCGACCGTCCGACGCAGCCTCGGGGCGACGTCCGGCGCGGTCGTCCGGATCTCCGTACCCGCACCGAGCGCGGCCGTTCCGGCCGGACGCGTGGCGGCCGACGAGGCGGGTCTTCCGGGTCCGCTCCTCAACGCTGGGGGTAACCAGTGAACGCGCTAAACCTGGCGCAGGACCCGACGCTGGCCGACTTCGGCCACGATCCGATCTGGCTGGTCCTCATCAAGGTCGTCTTCGCGTTCGTCTTCGGTCTGCTGGCCACCCTGCTCGGCGTCTGGTTCGAGCGGCGCGTGGTGGGCTACATGCAGGTGCGGCCCGGCCCCAACCAGGTCGGCCCGTTCGGTCTGCTGCAGACCCTCGCGGACGGTCTGAAGATGGCCTTCAAGGAGGACATCCTGCCGAAGGCGGCCGACAAGGTCGTCTACTTCTTCGCGCCGACGATCTCGGTGATCTGCGCGGTCACCGCGCTGTCGGTCGTGCCGTTCGGCCCGATGGTGAGCATCTTCGGTCACCACACGGCGCTGCAGGTCACCGACGTGCCGGTGGCGGTGCTGGTGCTGCTGGCCTGCTCCTCGATGGGCATCTACGGCATCGTGCTCGGCGGGTGGGCCTCCGGCTCGACGTACCCGCTCCTCGGCGGCCTGCGGTCGAGCGCCCAGATGATCTCCTACGAGGTCGCCATGGGGCTCTCCATCGTGGCGGTGTTCATGACCGCCGGCACGATGAGCACCAGCGGGATCGTCGCCGCTCAGGGCGACGCCACCCGGCTGACCATCAACGGCTACGAGATCCCCGCGCCGGGCTGGTACGCGATCCTGCTGCTGCCCAGCTTCATCATCTTCTTCATCTCCACGGTGGGTGAGACCAACCGGGCGCCGTTCGACCTGCCCGAGGCCGAGTCCGAGCTGGTCGCCGGCTTCATGACCGAGTACAGCTCGCTGAAGTTCGCGCTCTTCATGCTCAGCGAGTACGTCTCGATGGTGACCATGTCCGCGGTCACCACCACGCTGTTCCTCGGTGGCTGGCGGGCACCCTGGCCGATCACCATCTGGGAGGGCGCCAACTCCGGTTGGTGGCCGATGCTCTGGTTCTTCGGCAAGGTGATCGCGCTGGTGTTCGTCTTCGTGTGGCTGCGGGGCACGCTGCCCCGGCTGCGCTACGACCAGTTCATGCGCTTCGGCTGGAAGGTGCTGCTGCCGATCAACCTGGTCTGGATCCTGATCCTGTCGGGCCTGCGCTCGATCGAGGGCTGGGACTGGAAGGGCAAGGCGATCGCGGTCGGCATCCCGGCCGGCTTGCTGCTGATCGGCACGCTCCTCTGGCCCAACCGCCGGCCGAAGCCGAAGCCGACGCCACAGGAAGAGGTCGACAGCCGACCGCACGGGAGTTTCCCCGTACCACCGATGGATCTTCAGGTACCACCGAGCCCGCGCATCACGCGCGTGGTCGCCGAGCGGGAGCCGGCCAACATCGCTGCCGGCTCGGACTCCAGGGAGGTGTGACGTGGGCGCGATCACCGGAACGTTCAAGGGATTCGGGGTCACCTTCTCGCACATGTTCAGGAAGGTCGTCACCACCGACTACCCGTTCAAGCCGCCGGTTTCGGCGCCGCGCTACCACGGGCGGCACATCCTCAACCGGCACCCGGACGGGCTGGAGAAGTGCATCGGCTGTGAGCTGTGCGCCTGGGCCTGCCCGGCGGACGCGATCTACGTCGAGGGTGGCGACAACACCGACACTCAGCGTTTCTCGCCAGGTGAGCGGTACGCCAGTACCTACCAGATCAACTACGCCCGGTGCATCTTCTGCGGACTGTGCATCGAGGCCTGCCCGACCCGGTCGCTCACGATGAGCAACGAGTACGAGCTGGCCCGGGACAACCGGCAGGACCTGATCTTCACCAAGGAGCAGTTGCTCGCGCCGCTGCTCGAGGGCATGGAGCAGCCGCCGCACCCGATGCGGCTGGGCGACAGCGAGAAGGACTACTACGTCGGCGCGTTGACCAACCCGGGCACCTCCGCCGGTGCGGAGACGTCTCCGATGAGCCCGGGCCGTCACGAGGTCGAGGCGCACCCCGGCGTGACGTTCCCGGGCGCCGAGCAGGCCGCCCAGCGCGCGGCGGCCGGCAAGGGAGAGGAAGCATGACCACGTCCACGGTGCTGGCCGCGGCGGGCGGGGTGTCCGGCGGCGAGCAGGTCACCTTCTGGATCCTCGCGCCGCTCGCGCTGATCGGCGCGATCGGGATGGTGGCCGCCCGCAACGCGGTGCACTCGGCGCTCTGGCTGGTGCTCACGATGCTCTGCCTCGGCGTGTTCTACGTCCTGCAGGCCGGGCCGTTCATCGGCATGGTGCAGATCATCGTCTACACCGGCGCGATCATGATGCTCTTCCTGTTCGTGCTGATGCTCGTCGGCCGGGACGCGTCCGACTCGTTGATCGAGACGCTGCGGGGCCAGCGGGTCGCCGCGATCGTGCTCGGGCTGGGCTTCGCCGGCCTGGTCGGCGGCGCGATCTACCGGGCGACGGAGGGCACCACCGCGGTCGGCCTGGAGCAGGTCAACGCGGAGGGCAACGTGCAGGGCATCGCCCGGCTGCTGTTCACCAAGTACGTCTTCGCGTTCGAGCTGACCTCGGCCCTGCTGATCACCGCAGCGGTCGGCGCCATGGTGCTCGCGCACGTCGAGCGGCGTAAGCAGGACAAGATCGACCAGCCGTCGACGATGCGGGCCCGCTTCGCCCCGGGCAACTACCCCGGCCCCAAGCCGGGGCCCGGCGTCTTCGCGACCTCATCCTCGGTTGCCACCCCGGCGCGGCTGCCGGACGGCCGGCTGACCGATCGGAGCACGCCGGCCATCCTGCCGGTACGCGAGATGACCACGCAGGAGACCTCGCTGAAGGGGACAGACCAGTGACGCCCGACTACTACCTGGTGCTGGCCGCGGTGCTGTTCACCATCGGCGCCGCCGGGGTGCTCATCCGCCGCAACGCGATCGTGCTGTTCATGTGCGTGGAGCTGATGCTCAACGCGGCCAACCTGACCCTGGTCACCTTCAGCCGGATCAACGGCGACCTCAACGGTCAGATCATGGCGTTCTTCGTGATGGTGGTGGCGGCGGCCGAGGTCGTGGTCGGGCTCGCGATCATCATGTCCATCTTCCGGACTCGACGCTCCGCGAGTGTCGACGACGCCAACCTGCTCAAGTACTAGAGGGGCCCACCGGTGGAAGAGACTGTGGAATACGCCCAGGCCACGGGGCTGCTCGGGGGCGTCTGGCTGCTGGTGGCGATCCCGCTGCTCAGCGCGGCGATCCTGCTGCTGCTCGGTCGGCGGGCCGACCGCTGGGGGCACTGGCTGGGCGTGGCGGCCATCGGTGCCGCGTTCGTGCTCGGCCTGGCCTCCTTCTTCCAGCTCCGCGGCCTGGAGAACAAGTCGGTCGAGCTGAGCCTCTGGGACTTCATCGCGGTCGGTGACCTCCGGGTCGACTTCGGCCTGCTGTTCGACCCCCTGGCCGCGGTCTTCGTACTCCTGATCACCGGGGTGGGCTTCCTGATCCACCTGTACGCGGTCGAGTACATGGCGCACGACGCAGGCCGCCGCCGGTTCTTCGCGTACTTCAACCTGTTCGTCGCGGCCATGCTGCTGCTGGTGCTCGGCAACAACTACGTGATGCTCTACGTCGGTTGGGAGGGCGTCGGTCTGGCGTCGTACCTGCTGATCTCCTTCTGGTACGAGCGGCCGAGCGCGGCCACCGCCGGCAAGAAGGCCTTCCTGATGAACCGGGTCGGCGACACCGGCCTGGCCATCGCGATCTTCATCATGTTCGCCACCCTGGGCACCACCCAGTACGACGAGGTGTTCAACGGCGTCGGCGCGCTGACCGGCACGACGGTGCTGGTGCTCGGCCTGCTCCTGCTGCTCGGCGCGGCCGGCAAGTCCGGCCAGTTCCCGCTGCAGGCGTGGCTGCCGGACGCGATGGAGGGTCCGACCCCGGTGTCGGCGCTCATCCACGCCGCGACCATGGTCACCGCGGGCGTCTACCTCATCGCGCGATCCAACCCGATCTTCTCCGCCAACACGACGCTCCAGCTCGTGGTGGTCAGCGTCGGTGCCCTCACCCTGCTGCTCGGCTGCATCATCGGCGCGGCCAAGGACGACATCAAGCGGGTGCTCGCCTGGTCGACGGTGAGCCAGATCGGCTACATGTTCGTCGGTGTCGGTCTGGGCGGTGGGGCGTACGCGCTGGCCATCGTGCACCTGCTGGCGCACGGCTTCTTCAAGGCCAACATGTTCCTGGGCGCCGGCTCGGTCATGCACGGAATGAAGGACCAGGTGGACATCCGCCGCTTCGGTGGGCTGTCCAAGTACATGAAGATCACCTGGTTGACCTTCATGATGGGCTGGCTGGCCATCATCGGCATGTTCCCCTTCTCCGGCTTCTTCTCCAAGGAGCCGATCATCGTGGCCGCCTTCGAGCGGGAGGACTGGACCGCCTGGCTCTTCGGCGGTGCGGCACTGCTCGGCGCCGGGCTCACCGCGTTCTACATGACGCGGCTGTTCGTGCTCACGTTCCACGGGCCGCAGCGGTGGACCGAGGACATCGAGCACCCGCACGAGTCGCCGAAGCTGATGACCATCCCGCTGATCCTGCTGGCGGTCGGGTCGGTCGGCGCCGGCTTCCTGCTCGCCACGTCCGTTCCGGACTGGCTGACGGAGACCGCCGGGCTGGGCGGCGAGCACGCGGAGCACGCGGCGGTCCTCTCGCACACCGTGATCACCATCCTGTCGCTGCTGGTCACCGTGCTCGGTGCCGGGCTCGCCTGGTTCCTGTTCCGGGCCGGCACGGCCACCGCGCCGCAGCCGGCCGGGGTGCTGGTCACCGCCGCTCGGCGCAACCTCTACACCGACGCGGTGAACGAGGCCGTCTTCGAGAAGCCGGGCATCTTCCTCACCCGGGCGCTGGTGTACCTCGACAACCGGGGCATCGACGGGCTCGTCAACGGGCTCGCCGCCGCGGTCGGCGGGGGCTCGGGTCGCCTCCGCCGGATGCAGACCGGCTTTGTCCGCTCGTACGCCACCTCGATCCTGGCCGGTGCGCTGCTGGTGATGGCGGCTTTCCTGGCGGTGCAGGCGGGGTGGTTGGCGTGATCGACCTCAATACGCCCGCCCCCGCCGGCGGACCACGCATCCACGACGGAGGTAAGGCCGCATAATGTCCAACTTCCCGTTCCTCTCGGTGCTCACCGTGGCGCCGCTGGTGGGCGCCCTGGTGGTGGCCTTCCTGCCGCGTCACCGGCCGGAGCTGGCCAAGCAGGTGGCGTTCGTCTGGTCGCTGCTGGTGCTCGTGCTCTCGGTGGTGATGTGGGTCAGCTTCAAGGTCGGCGGTGACCGGTTCCAGTTCCGCGAGTCGTACTCGTGGATCCCGAACTGGGGCGTCAGCTTCACCTTCGCGGCGGACGGCATCGCGCTGGTGATGCTGATGCTGATCGCGGTGCTGGTGCCGCTGGTGATCCTGGCGTCCTGGCACGACGCGGAGTCGTCGAAGCGGTCGGTGCCGGTCTACTTCGCGCTGCTGCTGGTCCTCGAGTGCACGATGATCGGCGTCTTCGCGGCCGCCGACGTCTTCCTGTTCTACGTGTTCTTCGAAGTCATGCTCGTGCCGATGTACTTCCTGATCGGCAGCTACGGCGGCCACCAGAGGCAGTACGCGGCCGTGAAGTTCTTCCTCTACTCGCTCGTCGGCGGCCTGTTCATGCTGGCCGCCGTGATCGGGCTGTGGGTGGTCGGCGGCAAGACCTTCGACTGGCAGGCGCTGTCGCAGGTGGACATCAGCACCGGCACCGAGCGGTGGCTGTTCCTCGGCTTCTTCCTCGCGTTCGCCATCAAGGCGCCGTTCTTCCCGTTCCACACGTGGCTGCCGGACGCCGGTGGCGCCGCACCGGCGGGTGCCGCCGCGCTGCTGGTCGGTGTACTGGACAAGGTCGGCACGTTCGGCATCCTGCGTTACTGCCTGCCGCTGTTCCCCGAGGCGTCCAAGTGGTTCGCGCCGTGGGCCCTGGCGCTGGGCGTGATCGGCATCGTCTACGCCGCGCTGCTGGCGGTCGGGCAGAACGACCTCAAGCGGCTGGTGTCGTACACCTCGATCGCGCACTTCGGCTTCATCGGAGTGGGCATCTTCGCCTTCACCACCCAGGCCGGCACCGGCGCGGTGCTCTACATGCTCAACCACGGGCTGGCCACCGGCCTGCTGTTCCTGGTGGTGGGCATGCTGATCTCCCGGCGCGGCTCGGCGCTGATCAGCGACTTCGGCGGCGCCGGCAAGCTGGTTCCGGTGCTCGCCGGGGTGCTCTTCTTCGCCGGTCTCGCGTCGCTCGCGCTACCCGGAACCGCACCCTTCATCTCCGAGTTCCTGGTGCTGATCGGCACCTTCACGGTGAACAAGCCGGTCGCGGTCATCGCCACGCTCGGCATCATCCTGGCCGCCGCGTACGTGCTGTGGATGGTGCAGCGCACCACCCAGGGCACGCTCAACCCGGCGCTGACCGAGGTCGACGGGATGCGTCGGGACCTCAACCTGCGCGAGAAGGTCGTGGTCGCCCCACTGATCGCGCTGATCGTGCTGCTCGGCTTCTACCCCAAGCCGGTCACTGACGTGATCAACCCTGCCGTCCAGGCGACCATGGACGACATCGGCAGGACCGACCCCGCCCCGTCGGTGGGCGGCACCGTCCAGGAGGCGGCAAAGTGACCGAGTTCAAACTGCCGTCGCTTGACTACGCGGCGCTCGCCCCGATCCTGATCATGTTGGGTACGGCGCTGCTCGGCGTGCTGGTCGAAGCGTTCGTGCCCCGACGTCGGCGGCACGTGGTGCAGCTGACGCTGTCCCTGCTGGCCGTGGTCGCCGCGCTGACCATGGTGGTCCGCAACGCCGACGACCGGATCCTCACGGCCGGTCAGGCCATCGCGGTGGACGGGCCCACGCTCTTCCTCCAGGGCGCGATCCTGGTGCTGGCCGCGATGGCGCTGCTGCTGATCGGTGAGCGTTCGGTGGAGCGGGGTGGGGCGTTCGTCGGCCAGGCCGCCGTGACCGCCGAGTCGGCCGACGACCGGCGGCAGGCCGAGGGGCGCAACGGCCTCACCGAGGTCTACCCGCTCACCACGTTCGCGATCGGCGGCATGCTGATCTTCGTGGCGGCGAACGACCTGCTGACCATGTTCATCGCGCTCGAGGTCTTCTCCCTGCCGCTGTACCTGCTCTGCGCGCTGGCTCGTCGCCGGCGGCTGCTGAGCCAGGAGGCGGCGATGAAGTACTTCCTGCTCGGCGCGTACGCGTCGGCGTTCTTCCTGTTCGGTGTGGCCCTGATCTACGGCTTCACCTCCGGCATCCCGGGCCGCGGGGCCGGGGTCGACTTCGCCACCATCAACGCGGCGGTGACCGACTCGCCGGCCAGCCCGGTGCTGCTCTTCGCCGGCATGGCGCTGCTCGCCATCGGCCTGCTCTTCAAGGCCGCAGCGGCCCCGTTCCACGTCTGGACGCCGGACGTCTACCAGGGCGCGCCGACCCCGGTCACCGGCTTCATGGCCGCCTGCACCAAGGTCGCCGCGTTCGGTGCGCTGCTGCGGGTCTTCCACGTGGCGTTCGCCGCTGCCGCCTGGGACTTCACCCCGGTGCTCGGCGCGATCGCGGTGCTGACCATGCTGGTCGGTGCGGTGCTCGCGGTCACCCAGACCGACATCAAGCGGCTGCTCGCGTACTCGTCGATCGCCAACGCCGGCTACCTGCTGGTCGGTGTGCTGTCGCCGGGCAAGGACGGGCTCTCCGGCACGATGTTCTACCTGGTCGCGTACGGCTTCTCGGTGCTGGCCGCGTTCGCGGTGGTGACCCTGGTCCGGGACGAGGACGGGGAGGCCACCCACCTGTCCCGCTGGGCCGGGCTGGGCCGGCGCTCGCCGTTCTACGCCGGGCTGTTCACCTTCATCCTGCTGGCGTTCGCCGGTATTCCGCTGACCAGCGGTTTCACCAGCAAGTTCGCGATCTTCGGTCCGGCGCTGGAGGGCGGCCAGACCTGGCTCGTGATCGCCGGCGTGCTGACCAGCATGGTGCTGGCCTTCCCGTACCTGCGGGTCGTGGTGATGATGTGGCTCTCCGAGCCGGGTGAGTCCACTCCGACCGTGACCGTGCCCGGCGGGCTCACCTCGGCCGCGCTGGCGATCGGTGTGCTGGCCACTCTGTTGCTGGGTGTGGCCCCGGCGCCGCTGCTCGACCTGGCCGCGGGAGCAGCCGAATTCGTGCGCTGATCTGTGGCTCGACGACCGGGGGACGGCACGCGTCAGCGTGCCGGCCCCCGCTGCGTATCCCCGGCCCGTAGGAGGTCGAACGGGTGTGGCATGGTTGATAGCGTGGTGATTCCGGCTGGCGAGCGTTCAGGTGCCACCGGCTCCGGCGGTCGCCGGGGTCGGGCGAGCACGAGTCAGTTCGGCGCGCTCGGCCTCCATCTCGCCGATCCCCGCGTCGAGGCATCCGTACTGGGCCTGCTGGACGCGGTCGAGGTCGAGTTGCTGTCCAGTGCGACCAGCGCCGACCCGTTCGTCACCGAGGCCGCCCGGCACCTCGTCGAGGCCGGCGGGAAGCGGTTCCGCCCGCTGCTGGTGGCGTTGGGGGCCCAGTTCGGCGACCCCACCAACCCGCAGGTGGTTCCGGCGGCCGTGGTGATGGAGCTCACTCACCTGGCCACGCTCTACCACGACGACGTGATGGACGAGGCGGCCGTTCGCCGGGGTGCGCCGAGCGCGAACTCCCGCTGGACCAACTCGGTCGCCATCCTGGTCGGTGACTACCTCTTCGCCCGGGCTGCCGACATCGCAGCCGACCTGGGCACCGAGGCGGTCCGGTTGCAGGCGCGCACCTTCGCCCGGCTGGTGCACGGTCAGATCGCGGAGACCGTCGGCCCGCGGGTCGACGACGACCCGGTCGCGCACTACCTGCACGTGATCGCCGAGAAGACCGGCTCGCTGATCGCCACGTCCGCCCGTTTCGGCGGCATGTTCAGTGGCGCGTCCACCGAGCACGTCGAGGCGCTGGCCGGGTACGGGGAGACGATCGGCGTCGCCTTCCAACTCTCCGACGATCTGCTGGACATCGCCTCCGAGTCGCTGCAGTCGGGCAAGACGCCGGGCACGGATCTGCGCGAGGGCGTTCCGACGTTGCCGGTGCTCTACGCCCGCGCGGCGGACGACTCCGACGCGGCCTCGGTGCGACTGCGCGAGATCCTGGCCACCGGCCCGCTCACCGATGACGCGCTGCACGCCGAGGCGCTGGGGCTGCTCCGGGAGAGCCCGGCACTCAAGCGGGCCCGTGAGACGGTGCGCAGCTACGCCGAGGAGGCGCGGGCCCAGCTCGCCCCGCTCCCGGCCGGGCCGTCCCGCAGCGCTCTCGAGTCGCTCTGCGACTACATCGCCGACCGCACCAGCTAAGCCGCGCTCCCGCTGGCGGTCCGGGTCAGCAGGCGGCTGCCGACGAGCATGAGGGCGGCGGCGAGCAGCATGGACACTGCGGCCGTGGACCACATTGCGGGGTAGCCGAGGTGGGCGGCGAGCGGGCCGAGGCTCAGCGGGCCGAGGCAGCCGCCCGCGTACACCCCGGTCTGGGTGATCGAGGTGGCGGCGGCCGGTGCCTGCGGGTGCAGCCGGACCACCGCGAAGTTCACCAGCCCGGGCCAGGCCCAGCCCAGGCCGAAGCCGAGCAGTACGCCGGCGACCAGCGGCGCCGTGCCGGCGAAGGCGAGCAGGCCCAGCCCGGCCGCGCCGATCACCAGCATCGCCGCGATGAGCGCGATGTGGCCGCTCGCGCGGCGGTCGGCCAGCCAACCCGCGCCCACCCGGGCGAGCACGCAGACCGCGCTGCCCAGGGTCAGGGTGAGGCCGGCGACTCCCGGTGACAGGCCTCGACCGACCGCCGAGTCCACCAGGAAGGTGCCGAGCGCGTTGGCCGCGCCCGAGGCCAGCGTCGCCGCCGCACCGATCACCACCAGAGCTCCGGTGGCCCGGCCCGCGCGCGCGGCGCCACTCCGGCGGGCCTGCCCGGGCTCCTGACGGGGTACGGCCGGCAGCGTCGCCAGTGCCGCCACGGCGGCGGCCACGAACGCCCAGCGCCACCCTGCGGTGAGCGCGATCGTGGGCACCGCCGCCCCGGCCAGCAGGGTGGAGACCGGGATGGCGGCCTGCTTGACGCCGAACGACAGCCCTTGCCGGTGCGCCGGCACCTGTCGGGCCAGCGCGACGTTGCTGGCCAGTTGGCCGAGGGCGTTCGCGGTGGCGCTGAGCGCCAGTAGCCCGACGAGCACCGGGTACGACCGGGCGAGGCCCGCCACGGCCAGCATCGAGCCGGCGGCCAGCAGGATGCCGCAGCGGGCCGCCACAGCCGGCCCGTAGCGCTCCACCAGGCGGCCGGAGGGCATCGAGGCCAGCGCGCTGACGCCGAAGTAGACGGAGACGGCCAGGCCCAGGCCGGCCGGGGAGAAGTCGAGGTCCGCGCCCATCTGCACGGCGAGACCGCCGAGGAGGAAGACGGGCAGGACGCAGGCGATGGTCGTGGCGATGGCACCGGCGCTGACCCGGACCGGGTGGGTCCGGGCGGTGTCCGGGGCGGAGGTGAGGGCGGTGTCGGTCATCGTCCGGCAAACCTACGCGAGTCGTACTCAGAGCACTCCCGGTAACCAGCGGAGTACAACCTGTGGATACCGATCTGGCATCCTCGACCCGAACAGGCATATCGCACCGGGCCTGTTTTTCATATGGTGTAAGTCCCCGGCGGCGGAGGTGGTTGTGCGCGACCCCTTGGCAGAACCTTCCGACCTGATCCGCAGCGTGTCCCGCGCTCTGCGGGTCCTGGAGTCGGTCGGTCGTGCCCCGAAGGGCCTGACCGTCAAGCAGATCGCCCGGCGGTGCGAGCTGACCGTGGCCACCACCTACCACCTGGTGCGCACACTGGCGTACGAGGGCTACGTGATCCGTCGGGAGGACGGCACGTACATCGTGGGGTTGGAGATCGCCGACCGCTACCGCGAGCTGGTGACCGCGTTCCGCGGTCCGCCGGCGGTCGGAGAGACCCTACGCCGGGCTGCTGTGGACACCGGCTACAGCCACTACCTGGGCCGCTTCGTCGGCGGTCAGGTGGCCATCACAGCGGTCGCCGAGGGGCACCGCTCGCCGTACCTGGAGGATCTGGTCCCCGGCTTCGACGAGGGGGCCCACGCCACCGCCCTCGGCAAGGCCCTGCTCGCCACCCTCACCGCCGAACAACGCTTCCGCTACCTGCGGGAGTACGGCATGCGCGCGTTCACCACGGCCACGCTCACGACCACCGAGACGTTCGAGGCCGACCTGGCCGCCGGGGACCGGCGCGGGATGCAGCTGGAGATGGGGCAGTTCCGCCAAGGGGTGGCCTGCGCGGCGGTGCTGGTCACACCGGACAAGGACATGGAACGCCGGGTCGTGCTGGCCTGTGCGCTGCCGGCCAGCGAGATGATGACCTCGGCGCGGGTCGTCCGGGCCAAGCTGCTCACGGTGGCCCGCACCGTCGCCGACAGCATCGCCGCCGACCACTGACGCCGAGAGGCCCTCCCCCAGGCGGGGGGAGGGCCTCTCGTGGCGGTCCAGCGCCGGACCGCCGGAGCAACGTCAGCTGCCCACCGGGCCGCCGTCCAGGCGCCAGGTGACCACCACGCCCGGCTTCGCGTAGTCGCCGTCCGGCCAGTTGGAGGCCGGGTTCTCCACCGACGCGCCGGTGATCTCACCCGGGTGCTGCACGGCGACGAAGACCGAGCGGTTGTCGCCGGTGATGAACGGGCCGCAGGTCTCCGCGCCCAGCGGCACGGTCAGGAACTGCTTGAGGTGACCCCGCTCCGGGCCCTCCACGGCGACGGCGAAGAGGCCGTCGTTGCTGCCCAGCGCGTTGCCGTCGGTGGAGATCCACAGGTTGCCGGTGGCGTCGAAGGCGACGTTGTCCGGGCAGGAGATCGCGGAGACCTTGGTCTTGTCGTACCCGGAGAAGAACGTCGACGGGTCGGTCGGGTCGCCGCAGACGATCGGCAGTGACCAGGCGAACGTCTCGCCGGTGTTGTCGCCCCGGTCCTCGACGAGCTCCAGGATCTGCCCGTGCTTGTTGGCGTTCCGCGGGTTGGCCTCGTCCGCCTTCGGGTTGCTGCCGACACCCCGGTTGGTGTTGTTGGTCAACGCCACGTACACCTTGCCGGTGAGCAGGCTCGGCTCGACGTCCTCCGGGCGGTCCATCTTGGTCGCGCCGACCTTGTCACCGGCGAGCCGGGTGAAGGTGAGCACGTCGGCGGCGGTCATCCCATCCACGTACGAGCGGTTGCCACTGACCAGCTTGATCCAGCGGCCCCGGCCGTTGAACGCGCCGTCGGTGGGGACCTTGCCCGAGCCGTCGATCTCACCGGCGCTGGTCTGGTCGAGCTGCGCCACGTAGAGCGTGCCGGACTCCAGCAGGGTCAGGTTGTGCTTGCGGGCCACCCACGAGTTCCCCGGCATGAACTTCTTGTCCGAGACGAACTTGTACAGGTAGTCGAAGCGCTCGTCGTCGCCCATGTACGCGACCACGTGGCCGTCCTTGGCCACGATCACGTTCGCACCCTCGTGCTTGACCCGGCCCATCGCGGTGTGCTTGCGCGGGCGGCTCTCCGGGTCGAACGGGTCGATCTCCACGACCCAGCCGAACCGGTGCGCCTCGTTCGGGTGCTTCGCCAGGTCGAACCGCTCGTCCGCCCGCTCCCACTTGCGGCTGCCGCTGGGGTAGCGAGCGGTGGTGGTGATGCCGTAGCGATCGAACTTCGGCTTCAGCTCCGCCGGGGCGGCGTCGGCGCCGACGAAGTACTGGTTGAAGTTCTCCTCACCGGAGAGCACGGTGCCCCACGGCGTCACGCCACCGGAGCAGTTGTTCAGCGTGCCGATGACCGTCCGGCCCTTGGGGTCGGCGGCGGTCTTCAGCCAGGCCGAGCCGGCGGCCGGGCCGGTCAGGTCGAACTTGGTGCTCAGCGCGGTGACCCGCCGGTTGTACGGCCGGCGGCCGTGGTCGACCGGCTTCCACTGCCCGGTGCCGGCGACCCGCTCCAACTCCACCACCGACATGCCGTGCGCGGCCATCGCGGTGCGCAGCTGCTCCACCGAGAGGCCGTCCAGGCCCGGGAAGCCCGGGAACATCAGGTCCTCGTTGGTGTACTCGTGGTTGACCACGAGCAGCGCCCGGTTGCCCCGCTTGTCCAGCGGCAGCACGCCCACGAAGTCGTTGTTGTAGCCGAACTGCTTGGACTGCGCGGCGGCGGTCTGGCCGTGCAGGTTGAACTCCGGCGCGCCCGGTACGACCGGGTCGCCCCACTTGATCACCACGGCGTTGTCGTACCCGTTGGGCACGACCAGGGCGTCCAGCTTGTTCGGCGGGATCGGCTTGAAGCTCAGCGCGCCGCTGCCGACACCGGTGCTGGGACGGCCGAAGGCGAAGGCCTCGGGTACGTCCGGGACCTCCGGGGTGCCGGGGGCGGCCAGGGCCGGAGCCGCGCCGGCCAGCGCGCCGGCCGCCGCACCACCGAAGCCGAGGACGAGCGCGCCGACCGCGCCGGCCCGCACCACGCCCCGCCGGGAGACCTCCGCGTTCACCACGTCTCCGAAGTACGCGTTGTCGGAGGTGTTCGGGACCGGGTGGTCGCAGGCGTTTCCACAGCGGTACAGGCAGGTCATGGCGTCACGGGTGCCATGGCGGGTGGTGTTCAGCAGCGGGAGCAGCCGGGGGCGGTCGCTCATGAAAGGAGCCTCCTGTGCGGATCGGTGGCGCGCGGGATCGTCGGTTCGCCGGGCGTACCTGCCGGACGCTAGGAGGACGTGGTGAGCGGTCGTCGGCCCTGACGTGAACCAGGCGTGAACAACCTCAGCCGGTGGCGGTCGCGCGTAACCCGGCTGACCTCGGTCTGAACCGTTCGGCGTGACCGCACGTATTCCCGAGCGGACGCACCGCCGGACGCGCGCCGGAAGCGAGGAGACCGCCATCAGCGACTATGACGCTCAACTGCTGCGCGCGCTGCACGACGAGCACGCGGAGGCGCTGTACGCGCACGCCCTGCGGCTGGTCAACGGGGATCGGCAGCGGGCCGAGGACCTGGTGCAGGAGACCCTGCTGCGGGCCTGGCGACACCCGGAGTCGCTCGACCCGCGGCGCGGCTCGGTCCGGGCCTGGCTCTTCACCACCGCCCGCAACCTGGCCATCGACGCCTGGCGGCGGCGGTCCACCCGGGTCGGCGAGGTGTTCACCGACGAACTGCCCGAGCCGCCGGATGTGGTCGACGAGGCCGAGCGTGCCGTGGAGGCGTGGACGGTCGCCGAGGCCCTGAACCGGCTCAGCCCGACCCACCGTGAAGTGCTGGTCGAGTGCTTCTACCAGGGACGGTCGGTGGCCGAAGCGGCGTCCCGGCTGGGCGTACCACCGGGAACCGTCAAGTCCCGCACCCACTACGCGCTGCGCTCACTACGGTTGGTCCTGGCCGAGATGGGAGTGACGGGATGACCCAGTGCGAGTTCGCGCACGACGATGGCGCGTACGTGCTGGGTGCCCTGGCCCCCGCCGAGCGGGCGGCCTATGAGCGGCACCTCGCCGGCTGCGCCTCCTGCCGGGAGGCGGTCGCCGAGATCGCCGTCCTGCCAGGGCTGCTCGGCCGCCTCGACCCGGCAGGGCTGGAGCAGTTCCTGCCGCCGCCGGCGCCACCCCGGGTGCCCGCGCTGCTCGAGGCGGCCCGCACCCGCCGGCGCCGCGAACGCTGGGCCATCCGCCGGCGGTACGCCCTGACCGGGCTGGTCGCCGCCGCGCTGGCACTGGTGGTCGGCGCCGGCACGGCCACCGTGCTCCGCGGCACGCCGGGCACCCCGCGCGTCGCCGATTCGCCGGGGCCGCAGGTGTCGATGGTCGCCATGCGACCGGTAGCCACCGCCGGGCCGGTGCACGCCGAGATCGGCCTGACCGGCACCGACTGGGGCACCGAAGTGACCATGCACTGCGGGTACGACCCACGGACGAGCTACGGCAAGGCGTACCCGTTCCGGCTGGTGGCGAAGGGCCCGAACGGCGCCACCGAGCAGGTCGGCTCCTGGCTGGCCGCGCCCGGGGACGACCTCCGCTTCACCGGCGCCACCCGGTTCACCGACGCGGAACTGGTCAGCGTGGAACTTCAACGTGCCGACGGCACGCCGATCCTGACCTTCGCGGTCCCCTGACCCCCGCGCTCCGCGCCCCGCGCCCGCGCTCCGGCGCCCGCGCCCCGCGCCCCGCGCCCGCGATCCGCGCCCGCGCCTCGTCGATCTAGGGCGAAACGTCGTGATCAGAGATCAACTCGCGGTGATACGCCCTAGATCGACGAGGCGAGGTCGGAGATGCGGGCGGCACGGCGGGACTGGTGGGACTGGCGGAGGGCGTCGGCGGTGAAGACGACGAGGGCCAGCCAGACCAGCGCGAAGCCGGCGAGGCGAGCCGGCGGCATCGGCTCGTGGAAGATCAGCACACCGCAGCCGAGCTGGAGGATCGGTGCCAGGTACTGGATCATGCCGAGGCTGGTCAGTGGCAGCCGGTTCGCGGCCCCGGCGAAGAGCAGCAGCGGGATCGCGGTGGCCACACCGGCCAGCACCAGCAGCGCGGTGTGCCCGGCGGAGACGTGCCCGAAGGTCGACTCGGCACGCCGGGTCAGCCAGGCCAGGTAGCCCAGTGCGGGCAGCGCCAGCACCGCCGACTCGACGAAGAGCCCCTCGGCGGCGGGCAGCCCGAGCCGCTTCTTGACCAGGCCGTAGCCACCGAAGCTGAAGGCGAGGGTCAGTGCGAGCCAGGGCAGCCGGCCGTAGTCCACGGTGAGCACGGCGACCGCCGACGCGCCGATGCCCAGCGCCGCCCACTGCGCCGGACGCAGCCGCTCACCCAGCACCGTCACCCCGAGGAGCACCACCACCAGCGGATTGATGAAGTAGCCGAGCGCGGTCTCCACCACCCGGTCGGAGTTCACCCCGTAGATGTAGGTGCCCCAGTTGACCGCGATGAGGGCGGCTGCGACGGCGATCCCGGCCAGCGTGCGTGGCCGGCGCAGCAGCGCCCGGAGGAAGCCGATGTTGCGCAGGGCGGCCAGCAGCAGTGCCACGAAGACCACCGACCAGATGATCCGGTGGGCCAGGATCTCCATCGGGCCGGCCGGTCGCAGCAGCCTGAGGTAGAGCGGGAAGAAACCCCAGAGCAGGTACGCGACGAAGCCGTAGAGGTATCCCAGGCGGAGTGACGTCACGCCCCTACCGTAAGGGGTGAGTCGCCGCCCTGTTCCTTTCCGGTGAGCGGGGTCACCGGCGGTCGCCGATCGAGGTTCATCCAGCGCTCCGGGTGCTCGAGCGGCCCGAAGCCCACCCTCGCGTACACCTCGTGCGCGTCGTTGGTGGCCAGCAGGATCCGGCGTACGCCCAGCTCGGCCAGGTGGTCGCGGACCGCGCCGGCCAGCCAGCCGCCCAGCCCGTCACCTCGGGCGGAGCGGTCCACGTACACGTCGCAGAGCCAGGCGAAGGTGGCACGGTCGGTCACCGCCCGGGCGACCGCCACCTGGCGGCCGTCCCCGGGCCGGTAGACGCCGAACGGCAGCGAGCCGGCGAACGCCCGGGCGACCGTCTCCCGGTCCCGCCCGAGCGCCCAGTACGCGTCGGTGGACAACCAATGGTGCACCCGGGCCAGGTCGAGCCGGGCGGGATCGGTGCTGAGCAGGTGGCCGTCGGCGCGAGTCAGTGCGAACACCCTCGCGACGCTAGCCGTCCCGGCCGGCCCCGAGCCGAGCCAATTCCCGAAGTCTGGTCAGTCCCGGTCGAGCAGGGCACCGAGGACCCAGGTCACGATGCTCACGAAGAGGGCGCCCAGCACGGCGGCCGGCCAGAAACCGTCCACCGAGAACGGCAGGTCGGCCTGGTCGGCGATCCAGCTGGTGAGCAGGAACAACAGCCCGTTCACCACCAGCGCGATGAGGCCCAGAGTCAGCAGGTAGAAACCACAGCCGACGGTCTTGATGATCGGCTGGAGCACCGCGTTCACCACGCCGAAGATGGCCGCCACCAAAATCAACGTGGTGACCGTCTGGATGGCCGAGGTCGACTCCAGCGTGATGCCGGGGATGAGCAGTGTGGCCAGCCAAAAGGCCAGCGCCGTGGTGGCCAGCCGAATCAGCAGCCCTTTCAGGAAACCCATGGCGGGGATCGTGCCACGGACCGACCACCGGCGGAACCCGGCGATCGACGAATATCCGCCGGCTCAGCCGCGTGACGGCCGGCCGATGAGCTGCGACTCGATCGGCGTGGGGGAGAGCAGCGCCCAGCGCAGCGCCCGCCGGTTCACCACGGCCACCATGTCGTCCCGGATCCGGGTCAGCCACTCGGCCGAGCCGCCCAACCCCAGCGCGGCGCCCGCCAGGGCGGCCTCTGTGGAACCCAGTGGTTGCAGCACCGCCAGATCGGCCCGGCTCAGCGCGTCCACGTCGGCCGGCGTCAGCTCGTCCCGGACCACCAGGGTGGCCCGCCACGGCGGCCCCGGCTCGGCCTCGGCCGGCATCGGCCCGGCGTCCACCACCACCAGCAACGGACGCAGCGCGGTGCCCAACCCGTCGGCGACCCGCCGGCCCGGCGGGATCAACGGAATCGTCCCACCCGGTGCGCCCACACCCCGCACGAACGGCTCCCAGGCGCGCGGCCGCGCGGTCTGCACCACGACCAGGGCGCCGAGCGCCATCGCGCGGAGCGCCACCAGTTGGGCGGCGCGCACACCGCCCACCAGCAGCACCCGGGTGCTCTCCGGCCGGAACAGCCGAACGGTGACCGCGCCGCCGTGCCGGTTCGCGCCGACCATCATCCCCGCCTCGCCCAGGGTCAGCTCCCAATCGGCCAGCGCCGGCTGGGCCTGCGCCCCGGGAGCGGCGAGCGCCAGCGGCAGCGTGCTGGCCAGCCCGTCGAGGTGCGCACCGTCGAGCCGGCGCAGCTCCCCGCCCAGACCGCCCACCAGCCGGTCCAGCGTCTCGGCGACCGTCGTCAGCTCGGCCATCGTCGTGGCGGCCAGGCGTACGGTCAGGTCGGTCGGCACCTCCGTGCCCCCGGTGGCCGTCGACGGGCCCGCGCAGATCGACACCGTCGTCGCGGTCGCCGGCAGCGCCAGCAGGCGGGGCACCAACCGGCGAGCAGCCACACCCCGCGCGTCCGGCCAGCGGACCAGTCGGAAGGTGGCCTGGACCAGACCGCCGGAGCGGAGCACGGGCCAGGACTCCCGTACCGGATTGCCGTCGTGGTGGGCCAGCTCGCCCACGACGGCAAGCGCCGCGGGGACGCCGAGCGGCCGCGCGGTCAGCGGCCCGAGCCGGCGGACGATTCGGCGCAGCGTGCCCGCGAGCACCCGGCGCAGGTCCTCCTCGGACCAGCCGTCCACCCGCAGGACCCGGACCGCCAGCACGGCCCGCTCCCGTCCGGCCAGCCGCCCATCGGTGAGTTGCCGGTACGACGTGCCGACCGTGCCGCCCGCCGCCGGGACCGGTGCCGGAGTGCCAGCCAGCAGTAGCTGGATGCGCAGGGGCGGAACGTCCGGGCCGGCCGGGGGCAGCAGCGCGGCCGGTGCGGGGATCGCCCGGGACGCGTCGCCGAGCAGATCGCCGGGGTCGCCGAGCTCCAGCAGCGCCACCATGCCGGCGGTGTCCTCCAGGACGGCGGCCGGGCCACCGGACAACTCCGTCGACCGGACCACCGCGCCCGGGGCGACCAGGTCGAGCAGGTCGGCGGGGCCGGTTGGCCCGGCCAGCGCCCGGCGGCGGGTCAGGTGCCCCACCGCGGTGCCCAGCCACTCGAAGAGCCAACGGCCCTGGACCCGCCCCCAGGCCGCCGCCACCAGCAGCACCGCTACCAGCAGGGCCGCGGCGGTGGCCGGCGCGCCCCGGCCCAGAGCGGCCAGGGCGAGCGCCACCGCCACCTGCGCGGTGACCAGCTGACCAGCGCGTATCCCGGCACACGGACGTCGGGCCAGCGATGCCCAGCGGGTGGCGGGCGACAGGCGCCGCGGCCCGTCCGGCTGGGGAGGACCCGGGTCGGTGCCGGCCGGGCCGACATAGGTCGCCGGTGGCCCGCCCCTTGCGCCGGACGCGGGCCCGACCGGGGGCGGCGGCTGCGGTCCTCCGGTGGTGATCGCCGGCACCGCGCCTCCTCGACCCTGCTGGATGTGCCGTGGCGAGCGGTCGCCCAGCGGCCCGTCACGCGCCGCGACGTGACTGCGGCACATCGTAAGCGACCGATGGCTGTCGTGGTTGTCCACAGGGGATGTGCGGGGGGTAGCAGAACGGCTACCGGGCCGCTACCGTCAGCCACGGAGTTCTTCGCTGACCCGCGTTATCCGAGCTCGACGACCGGGCCACGCGAACTGCGCGCTCCCAGGGCGGGCGCGTCGACGGCCAGTCACGATCGAGGGGACGAGGTGACGTCCGGGTGTCCCAGACCCAGGCAGAAGCCGCGGTGATGCAGCAGACAGCCGCGAAGTTCGAGCAGGTGGATCAGTCCCTGCAGTCCATGTTGACCGGCCTGTTGGCCGAGTTGGAGGTGTTGCAGCAGGCCTGGCGGGGCGCCGGTGGGCGTTCGTTCGAGCAGGTCAAGCAGCAGTGGTCGCAGGACCAGGCCGCGTTGCACCGGGCGCTGCGGGAGACCGCTGGCGCGGTCCGCTCCGCCGGCCGACAGTACGACGTCTCGGACGACGAGGCGGCCAGCCGGGTGGCCGGCACCAACCGCGGCGGCATCCAGCTACCGCTCTGACCTTGCTCGGGAGGGAGATCCGATGGACCACGGTGTGCTCGTCGTCAACTTCGCGGCGCTGCAGCAGGCTGGTGCGGATATTCAGAAGGCGCTAAACACGCTCGACTCGCAGCTCGGGCAACTCGAACGGGACGCCGCACCGCTGGTGGCAAGCTGGACTGGCGACGCCAAGCAGGCGTATGAGCAGCGCCAGGCGCGCTGGCGGTCCGCCTCGCAGGACCTACAAGCGATGCTGCGCGACATCAAGTTGGCGGTGGACGACTCCGCCGCCGACTATCTGGACACCGAAAAGAAGAACACCGGGCTGTTCCAGTGAGCCCGGTCGGCCGGGAGCGCTGACCGTGTCCGGGTCGGTGCCCCGGCCGGGGCAGGTCGGGGCGCAACAAGGCGGGGCAGGGTCAGGCCGGGTCGGCCGGGCGCCAGCGTCGGCGCGTGCCGCGGGGCAGCACCAGCGCGAGCACCACCACGGCGACCGCCGTCGTGCCGATCACCACGCCCACCAGCAGGGCCCGGTCCCGGGCCGTCGCCCGGCGAGCCTGGCGGGCGACCAGCGCAGGGTCGGCCCGATCGTCGGCGAGCGCCGCAACGACCCGAGTGCCGGCGGGCCCGCCGGAGCCGGTCTCGGTGACCGCGCGGTACGGGTTGAGCACGCCAGCGCCATACCCGCCGCCGTGGCCGACACCCGGTGCCGGGTCGGCGGTAGCGATGATCCGTTCCGCCACCTGGGCGGCGGTCAACTCGGGCCGGTACTGGCGCAGCAGAGCCGCGGTGGCGGCCACGAACGGCGTCGCGTAGCTGGTCCCTTCGACCCGATGGTGACCCTGACCGGGCGCGGCGGTCAGCACCTCGCTGCCCGGTGCGACCAGGTCGACGTACGGGCCGATCTGGGAGAAGGACGCCCGCGTGCCGTCCGCCCCGATCGCACCCACCCCGAGCACCCCGTCGTACGCGGCGGGGAACGGGCGCGGGTCACCGCTGTCGTGCAGGTTGCCGGCGGCGGCCACCAACACCACGTTCCGGTCGACCGCGTACCGCACCGCCGAGCGCACGTCTGGATCGTCGGCGTAGAGCACCACGGAGAGGTTCACCACATCCGCGTCGTGGTCCACGGCCCAGCGGATGGCCTGGGCGAACTCGGCGGCGCTGACCGTCCGCCCCGACTCCCGCCCCTGCACCACCTGCTGCTCGCTCACCCGCACCGGCAGGATCCGGACACCGGGCGCCAGCCCGTGAAAGGCGACGCCGGGTCGGAGTTCCGCCGCGATGATGCTCGCCACACCAGTGCCATGGCCGGCGCAGTCCCGGCTGCCGTCCCCGCCGGGGTCGAGCAGGTCGGTGCCGTCCAGCACCCGTCCGGCCAGCTGGGGGTGCACCCGGTCGACACCGGAGTCGACCACCGCCACCGTCACCCCGGCACCCGAGGCCAGCGGCGCGAGCCGTGCGGGGTCGTACCGCTGTTGCGGCCAGGGCAGGGCCGCGACGGGGCGGACAGGGGCGAGTGGAGTCGCGCAGGCGGGTGCCGACCGGAGCGCGGCACCGGCGGGCGGAGCCACCGGGCCGGTCAAAAGGATGGCCGCCAGACCTGCGAGGACGGGGCGCACAATCGACCGAGACATCGACAGCCTCCGTATCGTGTCGGCTCCGAGACGGGATGTTATCGCCTCAACCGCGTCCCGGCAGACCGCCGCCGGCCAGCCATTGTGATCTTGTTACCACCTTGTAGGTTGTACGCGATACCTGTGGCCTGTTCTCGGAAGGGGAGGTGGCCGTGACCGAATGGGAGCCGGCCACGGAGGCCGAGGTGGCGATGCGGGACGCGCTGCGCGCCAACGATCAGGAGCTCTACTTCCGACTCCTGTCCCGCTCCGATCTGCTGTTGCCGGTCTCCACGCCGGCCCTACCCGGTCAGGCGTCGCCCGGCTGGGGCACCTGGACCACCGGTGGCCGCACCCACGTGCTGGCCTTCACCTCCACCGCCGCACTGCGGGCCTGCCTCGGCGACCACGCCGGCACCAGCCGACGCGTCCCGTTCACCGACCTCGCGGTCGGCTGGCCCAACCACGAGTGGTGGCTCGCGGTCAACCCGGGGCTGCCCGTCGAGGGATACCTGCCCGCCTGGTTCGTCTCGCAACTCTCCCGGGGCGACGTCCGGTTGCCGGGCCGCGCCCTGGGAGCCCGCGCCCGGCTGGAGCGGGCCGAGACCCTGGCCCGGAGCCGGTCCGGTACGGCCGGCCGGGACGCCCCGCCCTCCTCGGGGTCGCCGTCGCCCGGGCCCGACCCGACAGTCACTCTGCCGGGGCGCCCCTCGCCGCGCGGCTCGGCGCCCCGGGTGGCCGGCCCGTCGACCTCGGACGCCTCGCCCCGTCAGCCTGGCCCGTCGACCGCGGACGCGTCGCCCCGGCAACCTGGCCCGTCGACCGCGGACGCGTCGCCCCGGCAACCCGGCCTCGGCGAGTTGTTGCGCCCGTCCGGCGGAGAGGACATGCCCGCCGCCGGGCAGCGCTTCCCGACCGGCCCGCCCCGCCGAGGCGGGCCGGGCACCGGGCCCGCAGCCTCGCCGGGCCGGCCCACAGCTTCGCCGGGCTGGCCCACCGCATCCCGGTACGCGCCACTGGCATCCGCCGATCAGCCGGGTGTCGTTCCGGCCGACCGCCCGAGCCTCGGCACGGTCTGGCCACCCGCGAAGCGGCCGGCCGCCGATGTCGACGCCCCGGCTGCCGGCGACGGCAGTGCGCAGGGGGGCCGGCGCTCCTTCTTCGAACCGGCATCCGGCCCGGCCTCCGGCGCGGGGCGGCCCGGCGATCGCGCGGCACCGCCATCCCGGCTCGGGCGGGGCGGCCAGCCCTTCCCGCGTCGCCGTCCGGCCGACGCACCGGGCGAGAATGCGGCCCGGCCCTTCCCGATGCCGGATCCGGACGCCACCCGGCCGCTGCGGCCGCCGCCCGTCGACCCGGGCGCTCCTTCAGGGGCACGAGCACCGGCGATGGGCGACCTGCCCACCCAGCCCTTGCGACCACGCCCACCGAATCCGCTGGCCGAGGAGCCCACCCGCGCCTTCCGGGTGCCCGGTCCGGCCACCGGCGAGCCACTCCAGACCCGGGCCGGGTGGACCGATCTCGGTGCGGAACCGACGCAGGCGATACCGCGTGGTCGACCGGGCGAGCCACGTCGATTCGAGCCGGCGGAGGAGTTGCCAGCGTCCTTGGCGGAGCCGGTCTCCGGCCCTCCCGCGCCGCGCCGTGGCTTCACGCCCATCGTCATCGAGGGCACCATCATCGAGTCCCGCGACCTCACCGATCCGGCCGAGGGTCCCGGCCCGGGCGACGCGGCTCGGCGACCCGGCCCGGAGCCCGTCGCCCCGCCGACGTTCGGCCCATCGGCATTCGGTCCATCGGCGTTCGAGCCGGCATCTTTTGGCCCGCCGTCGTTTGGCCCGCCGTCGTTCGGCCCGCCGTCGTTCGCGCCGGCATCGTCCGATCCGAGCACGTCCGATCCGAGCACGTCCGATCCGAGCACGTCCGATCCGAGCACGTCCGATCCGGGCCCGGCCGACCGGCGCACGCCCGACCCGAGCCCTCCCCGTGCGGCGGGACCGTCCGGCCCGAGCCTTTTCGGTTCGGTCCCGTCCGACCCGAGTCCGCCCGAGGCGATTGCCTTTGGTTCGAGCCCGTCCGGTTCGAGCCCGTTCGACCAGGCGTCGTCGAGTCCGGTGGCCGGGGACGTGAGCGGCGCGCGCACCAACGACCTCGCCGGGGATCCGGACGGTGGCGATCGCGGTGGCACTGGCCTCTGGCCGGGCCGTGTGGACGACGCGGATCGGACCGGTGGTGACGTCGGTCGCGCATCGTTCGACGACTACGACGGGCAGTCGGCACGACCCGCGACGGGCAGCGGCCCAGCGGCGACGCGCGCCGACACCAGCGCCGACGGCCAGCGCGTTCAGGCCAGCGACGACGGCCAGCGCGTTCAGGCCAGGGACGACGGGCAGGGCGTTCAGGCCTACGGTGACGGCCCGCGTGCGTCGGCAGGCGGCGACGGGCAGCACGGGCCAACCGCTGTGCCGGTCGACTTTCAGCCGGCCAACACGGTCGAGGAGGACCTGCTCGGTGCTGCTGGCGCCGGCAGCACGGACACGTTCCTGTCCACGCTGCTGCTGGCCCGGGTCCTGCTGCCGGCAGCTCCGGACTCGGTGCGCGGCAGCCGGCCCGGCGACTCGGGCTTCGTCTGGCGTACGGGTCAGTTGGACGGCGAGACGTACGTGGTGGTCTACACGTCGCCCGAGCGCCTCGCCGACCACGTTGAAGGCGACGTCGACACGGTCGGGGTGAAGTTCGCCCAACTGATCCGGCGCTGGCCGGACGAGGACTGGTCCTTCGCGGTCAACCCGGGCACTCCCGTCGGCGCCAAGCTGCCCGGCGAGCAGATCGTCGCCCTGGCCAACTGGGCTGCCGAGGTGGGGCTCGGCGACGACCTGGAGGTGGACCCGGAGGAGGCACCGGCAGAGGCGGAGCCCACCGCTCGCCCCCGCTACGCCCCGACGGCGGTCGATCCGGCTCAGCCGACGGTGATGCAGAAGGCGATCGCGCCCAGCCAACTCGCGTACTACCTGGAGCGCGGGTACGACCGGGTCTCCGGCTTCGTGCACCGGGCGGGCGAGTTGGCCCACCTGACCACGCCGGCCCAGTTGTACGACGCGCTCGGGCTCAGCTACCCGGATTCGCCGTTCGCCCGGGACGCCGAGGAGATCTACGTGCTGCGCTGGCCGGCGCACCGGCCGAGTCTCTACCGGATTCCGTACGGGGGTCAGAACGAGCCGGCGATGCGGGCCATGGAGGGCTGGGTCATCGAGCGTCCACCGTTCCGGGGCAACGGCTTCGCCCCGGGCGAGAGCAGTGATGTGGTCGCAGAGTTCAAAGTGGACAGCGCGCGTCTGCCGCACGGCGCGCAGCTGTGGCGGGTCGGCGCCGACGGCACCGAACGGGTGGTCGCGGTGCTCGACACGGACACGCTGCTGTGGCGACGGGTCGGTGAGGCGTGATGCGGGACGGCTACGTGGCCCGCTGGCAGGGCCGGGAGTACCAGGCCAGCCCGGACGGCGATGACATCCGGCTGTATCAGCCAGAGCCGGGCGAGGGCTTCGAGGAGCTCCGCACCGGCCGGTACGTGCGGGTGTTGCCGGTGAGCGAGATCGAGGACCTGACGTACGTGCGGACGACCTGCACCTGGAAGGGGCAGCCGTTCATCGTGCTCGGTGAGCACGACGCCTGGCTGCGGGTGGAGTACACGGGTGGCCGCTGGCCCGTCGCCGAGGCGATGCGACTGGAGGTCTTCGATTTCGGCGTCTACCAGGGCTGGGCGCCGGCAGCCGAGGTCACCGACCTGCGGGAGCAGCGGGTCTGAGCGGTCTCGCCTGAATCAGGACTTGGCCCAGCGCAGGATCTCGCCGAGCACCAGGTCCGGTGCCTCCAGATGCGGGAAGTGCCCCACCTCGTCGAGCAGCCGCCATTCGTACGGAGCGGCGACGTACCGACCGGAGCCCTGGGCGGTACGCGGCAGGGCGGCGACGTCCAACGCGCCGTGCAGTTGGAGGGTCGGGGTGACCAGGGGCTTCTGCATCAGTCGAACGAAACGGTAGCCGTGCAGCCGCAGCGCCGAACGGAACGCCCAGCGGTACCCCTCGAGTGCGCAGAACGCGGCCTGCGGAATGCGCATCGCGTCCCGGCACCGGTCGGCGTACGCCTCGAAGGCCGGGCTGGCGACCCAGCGTGGCCCACCCCAGCGCTGCAGGATCTCGGCCACAGGCGCCGCGCGGTCCCGGGTCAGCACGTGTTCGTAGCGGGGGATTTGGAACTTCAGCGCCGGTGTGGAGGCGGCGAACTGCCCGCGCGGGTCGGCGAAGATAGCGGCGCGTAACCGCAGCGGGTGCGGCGCTCCCAGCACCACGAGCCGGCGGACCAGGGTTGGGTGGAACGAGGCCACCGTCCAGGCGACCATGCCACCGACACCGCTGCCGACCAGCGTCGCCGACCGTTCGCCGAGCGCACGGATCAGCCCGGCCATGTCGGCGGCGAGGGTGTAGCCGTCGTACCCCCGGGGTGGTTTGTCGCTGGCGCCGTAGCCGCGCAGGTCCACGGCGACCGCGCGGAACCCGGCGTCGGCGACGGCCGGCAGCATCTGGTGCCACGCCCACCAGTGCTCGGGGAAGCCGTGCAGGAAGAGCACCATCGGGCCGGTGCCGGCCTCGACCACGTGAAACCGGGTGCCGTTGGCGCCGACGAAACGATGCGTCCACGGCCCCTCGGTGAGGACGCAGGACTCGTCGACGGCTCCGCCGCGCTGCTCGGTCATGCGCCCAGCCTAGGGCCCCGGTTGTTCCGGCTGGCCCTGGTGGTCGCGTTGAACAGGGAGAAGCCCGGGTTGTCCCCTACCGACCCGAGGGTCACTGGTCGGGGGCCGCTAAAGGGCAACGCCCGGGCAGATGACCTGCCCGGGCGTTGCCGCTGTTACCGCTTGTGGAACTAGGAAATCTTGATCTTCAGCGAGGTGCCGTCCTGCTCCAGGACCTTGACCTTGACACCGGTCGCGGGGAGCTTGACGCCGTGGTTCGGCAGCTCCGCGTACCAGTACTGCTTGGTGTCGTCGAACAGCGGCTCCGCAGCCTGACCGCGGATGTACTGCGGCTGGCTGTTGAGGTGCAGCGTGAACGAGTCGGCCTTCTTGAGGCTGAACGGCGCGTCGTAGACCTGGACGCGGGCACGCCAGGCGGCCCCGGTCAGGTTGTAGATCGGGCGCGGGTGCGCGTCGATGTACAGGTTGCGACCCTCACCCGGGTGACCACCCGGGTTGGTGGCCGACGCCGGCGCGGTGTTGTTGTCCGTCCAGCGGGTGTTCCAGTACGAGATGAGCAGGCCCTCCTGGTACGCGTAGTGATCCACGTAGTCCGGGCGGGTGTTCGCGTACCCGAAGAAGTACGGGCCCGTCTTCAGGTACTTGTCGTACGAGACGTACGACCGGTTGCCGGCGATGTAGTAGTTGTCGAACAGCCGGCTGTAGGTCGCACCGACGACCGACCAACCGTCGAGCGCCCAGCCGGCGTCGGTCTCGGCGCCGTCACTGAACACGGTCTGACCGTCGGCCGTCACGGTGATCGCGTCACCGAAGAAACCGCCCTCGGAAACGCCACCGTCGGTGACGTAGTGCAGGCGGACCTGCGCCGACTTGCCAGCGAGCGCGGTCAGCGGGATGTTGATGTCCGCCCACGCGCCGTTGCTGGTGCCGTCCAGGGCCGGGCGGTCGGCGCCATCGACACCGATCGGCTCACCGTTGACCGTGCCGTCCAGGTCGATCCAGGTCTGGCCACCGTCGATCGAGCCCTCGAAGTAGAGGTAGTCGTAACCCTCTTCGATCGCGTACTTGCCCTTCAGCGACAGCGCCGCCGAGGACTTGCCGGTCAGGTCGAACGTCCTCGTCATGGTCTGGTTGAGGTCGTCCTCGTTGCCGGAGAAGTACTGCTTCGAACCTTCGAACGGTGCGCCGTAGTTGAAGGTGTACTCCCGCGGCGGCAGCACTACAACGGCCGCCTGTGCCTTGTCCGAGTTGTACTCCTGCGGGCCGAGGTCCAGCGTGCGCTTCTGCCCCGCCACGACCACCTCGTAGTCGAGCCAGCCGAGCTGGAGCTTGTTCCATGCACCCAGGTCGCCACCACGGTCGCCGATGCCGGCGTCGTTCTTGGCACCGAGCCGGCTCTGGGCCATCAGGGTCCAGTGCTCGTTGTTGTTGTCCGCGGGGCCGTAGTCGTCCGGCAGGCCCAGGTCGTGGCCGTACTCGTGGTAGAAGACGCTGCGGCCGCCGTTTTCCGGCTGGATCGTGTAGTCGCGGATCCAGACGCCGGTGGTGCCGATCTGGGTGCCACCGATCGGGAAGTTCGGCGGGCCCACCGGCGAGCTGTTGTACGCCGACCAGCGGTGGCTCCAGATGGCGTCCTCACCCTGGTGCGGGTCACCGTCGGCCTGGTCGCCGCCGGAGTGGACGATCTGGAAGTGGTCGATGTAGCCGTCCGACTCGTTGAAGTCGCCGTCACCGTCGAAGTCGAACCGGTCCCACTGGTCGTAGGACCGCATCTCCTCGGCGATCTGCGCGTCCGTCCGGCCCTTGGCCTTCTGGTCGGCGACCCACTGGTTGGCGGCGTCGCGGATCAGCGCCCAGGTGTTCGAGCAGACGTTGTCGCCGCAGACCGCGGGGTCGCCGGTCGGGTCGTCGTCGGCCTTCGGGTCGTCGGAGCGACCGTAGCGGGCCTCGTTGTATGGAACCTTGACCCAGTCGGTGACCTGACCGTCGACCGTGTAACGGCCGGAGGACTGGGCCTCGTAGTACTGCTTCAGCGACTCGTCGCCCGGGTTGGTGCCGAAGTACAGCTGACGGAAGTGCTCCGGGCTGAAGTCCGGCTGCCAGACGGTGGAGTTGTCCACAACACGGTTGGGCTGCGGGATCTGGTTGTGCAGCGGCCCGCTGAAGGTCGTCGGCCCGGCGATGTCCGGGTTCATGTCCTTGTCCGGGTAGGACGGGTGCCGCTGGTCGCCGAACTCGGCCAGGATCACGAAGATCTTGTCGGTCCGCTCACGCTCGAGCTCGACGTACTGGTCCTTGGCCTGAGCGCCGGCGGAGCGGGCGTTGGCGCCCGACTCGCTGGTCTTGCCGACCTGGCCGACCTTGACGACCTTGCTGCCGTTGCGCTCGATGGGCTTGCTGCGCCCACTCAACACGTCGCTGAGACCCTGCTCACGCAGCGCGCGACGCTTGTCCTCGAGCTTGTCGGGGAGCTCATCCTTCAGTGACTGCGGCTCGGCGGCCTGAGCTGCAGCCGGCAGTTTGGGCTGAGGCGCCGCCGAGGCGGACGGGCCGAAAGCCAGGCCTGTCGCCGTCAGTGAGAGCCCGAGCAGACCCACTGCGACTTTGCGCACGTGGTACCTCCGGTGTGAGGGAACCGGCCCAGCGGGGTGACAGGCCGGGAGAGATCGATCCCACTAGGGGGACCAATGGTGAACATAGACACTGCCGGGACGGGTGGGAAGACACTCACGTTGATTTGTTGCAATATTTTGTTGGGAACGCTTTTCACCGTCACACCCTGGGCGTTCATCAGCCACGCTGACCTGGATGGATCGGTCGGGTTCGTTGGCCAGTGACATATTTCGATCAAATTTTCCTGGCGTTCCGACCTCTTGACGGTGACCGCGACCGGCGATGTCGGGCCGGCAGGTTGAGGGCGTACCGCCGAAATGTTGGTACACCGTTCACTCGTCGATTGCCCCGAACGCGGGACGGCCCGCCCGGAGCGTGGTGCTCCGGACGGGCCGCCCGTTGTTCTCCTCCGACGACGGACCTGCTCGGGTCAGGGCCGCGCCGAGGTGACGTACACCGTGGCCGACGTGTTGTCCCGTGCGGCCCGCTTGATGGTCAGCGAGACGCCGTAGTTGACGCCCTGGTCACCGGGGTTGCCGGTGCCCAGCACGATCGCGCCGCCGCCCAGCTCCACGCCGTAGAACTCCGGCGCCGGGCTGCCGTCCGGGTGGGTGACCCGGGTGGTGTACGGCGCGTTGTTCCGCGACGGCACCACCACCGAGGCGTCGTTGTCCCGGGAGTACGCCGCGCCGTCCCGCATCTCGATGCCCGGGTACCAGGTCTTGGCGTCGGTGAAGGTCTTCACCGCCGGCTGCGACCGGAACTTCGTGCAGTACGCGCTGTACGGCTCGCCGGCCGCCTCCAGGCACTCCGTGAAGGGGTACGTCGGGTGCAGCGTGAACGCCGCGTTCGACGACTGCGGACGGCTGGGCAGGTTGTCCGTCACCGACGGGTCCTTTTCAGCCGCCGTGCCCGTACGCCGCAACGGGTCGAAGTGCGAGTCGACGATGAGCAACCCGCCCTTCGCGCCGTAGCTGGGCAGCGCGGTCATCTGTCCGGTGACGTGGTTGACGTCGCCGAGCGCCGTGTCCCGATACCACAGCAGCAGGCCCGGCGCGTTGTACGCGATCCGGTCGACCTTCCACGCCTCGTGCGAGTAGATCGTGTCGTAGGCGTACTTCAGGCCCTTGTCGAAGCCGTCGAAGTTGCGCCACTCGGCCAGGTAGAACTGCGCGTGGACCTCGGTGCCGCCGCTGACCTTCCAGCCCGCGCCGGTGGTGTCCACCCAGGTGCCACCGGTGGCCGTCCAGCCGTTGGCGTCGCCCTCGACGTCGTCGGTCCACGTGGTGGCGCCGCCGCCGGTGACCGAGAAGTCGTCGGCGAACCAGTTGCGCTCCTCGAACGCCTCGTCGGTGGCCAGACGCAGTCGCAGCTGGATCGTGGTCCCGGCGTACGCCGACAGGTCGACGTAGTCGTGCCGCCAGCCGTCGGTGCTGCCGGTCAGGCCGTACTTCTTGCCGCCGAAGTCGTTCATCCGGCCGTTCGGGTCCGGGTAGCCGTCGGGCGTGGTGACCACGGTGCCGGCCTCGTCGTACACCTTCGCCTCGGTCCAGGACGTCCCGCCGTTCGTCGACAACTCGACGAAGCCGTAGTCCCAGTCCTCCTCGATGATGTAGTTGTTCCACATCCAGAACTTCGCGTCCGCCGCCGCAGGCACGTCGACCGAACGGCTCAACTTGACGTCGGCCCACTCCTGGTCGTTGTTGCTGTGCCACATCTTCGTGCCGCTGTGTGGCGTGGCCAGCGTGGTCACCTTGTCCGGCAGGTCGATCTTGATGCCGTCCTCGGTGCGGACCGGGGTACGCGACGACTGCCCGACCTCCACGTTGCGCGGACGGGCGCCCGGGGCCACGGTGAGCGGGTCGGCCCAGCCGAGCACCCACTTGTCCCAGATGCCCATGTGGGTCGGCAGCGCCTGGAAGATCTCGCCGGAGTGCGAGCCCGAGGCCATCAGGTCCCAGAAGTCGACGTCGGAGTCGGCGTTGCCGGAGGTGTCGTAGAGGTCCGGCAGGCCGAGGTCGTGACCGAACTCGTGGGCGAAGACGCCGACGCCGGCGTCCTCCGGCTGCACGATGTAGTTCGACACCTTCAAGTTGGTGCCCGGGATGCTGTAGCCACCCGGGACCGAGGAGGAGTGCGCCCAGACGGCGTACACACCCTGGTCACCGCCGCCGCGCGACTTGCCCTGCCCGGCGTGCACCAGCACGAGGTGATCGATCACGCCGTCCGGCTCGAAGACGTTGCCGTCGCCGTCCCGGTCAGCCTGGTCTTCCTTGTCGTAGTCGGCCCAGGGGAAGTTGGGGTCCTTCGCGGCGAGCGAGTCGATCGCGTCGGTCGCCAGCCGGCCCGCGCCGGCCGGGTTGTCCGGGTGGCCGTTCATCGACTGCTCCCGGCCGGGGACCCAGTTGCCGTCCTCGTCCTGGGTGCAGCGGTTGGCGGCGTACCAGCCCTCCGAGTGCGGCACGCTGATCCACGGGCTGGCCTGCCCGGCGACCGTGTACGCGCCCTTGGACATCTCCAGGTACATGTTGTGCATCGTGCGGCCGGACAGGTCGATGCCCCGCCTGCCGTTCAGGTCTCGCAGGTCCTTGCGGACCCGCTCGGTGATGCCCTTCTTGCTGTAGAGCATCTTGTCGTAGTGGGCCGGCGAGAAGTCCGGAACCCACATCGAGTTGTTGTCCTCGTAGGGCAGGGTCGCCGGGTTCACGATGTTGTTGTGCTTCGGGCCGTTCTGCACGGTGCCGGGAACGCAGGTCCGGTCCTCGAACACCGTCTTCGGGACCATGACACCGGTGAAGTCGTCGTTCGCCTGGTCGTTGAACTCCACCAGCAGCGTCAGCAGCTTCGCCGTCTGGGTGGTCGGCGCCTGCTTGATCTTCCGGGGGTTCTTGCCGGTCTTGAGCGACTTGGCTTCGATCTTGGACAACTGCGCCGCGGTGACCGGGTTGCCCCGCGCGTGCTTCTGATCGAAGGCTCGCGCGTCGTCGACCGCGGGGGTGTAGACGCCACTCTTGCCCTTGACCTCGCGGCCGGTGGTGTCCGGCTGCACCTCGGGCTCGGCATAGTTGATGTAGTACTCATCGGCCCCGATGGCCGCCCGGGGGATGGTGGACGACTGGGCCGCCGCGCTGCCACTCACGGTCAGTGACGTGGCCGCGAGGGCGATGACGGGTAGCGCGACGAGTAGTCGTCGGCGCGACCTCGGTCGGGATGTTCTGTTCATGCCGCTCCGTTTCTCGGGCCTGGGCGGAAGAAGTCGGGCGATTCCGGATGTAGTGCCACGCATCGAAACCTCCCGACGTGCGTGAAACTAAATGAGAACGACGGCAAAGAACAGGGGGGTGATCGATGCGTTACCCGGATGGCCCATGCAGTTCGGTCGATCGAGCGACCCGTCCGGCCGTACCCGGAAAACAAAACAACGGTGGGTGACGGTCCGTCCGGACCGCCACCCACCGCAGGGGTACGTCTGCCGTCAGTCCTCGTCGGACTTCCCGCTGCTCATCCCCGAGGAGATCAGGTCCATCACGGATGAGTCCTGCAACGTCGTCACGTCACCCAGTGACCGGTGCTCGGCCACGTCGCGCAGCAACCGGCGCATGATCTTGCCGGAGCGCGTCTTCGGCAGCTCCGGCACCAGCATGATCTGCCGGGGCTTGGCGATCGGGCCGAGCGTCTTCGCCACGTGGTTGCGCAACTCGGTGATCAGCTTCTCGCCCGCCTCGCCGGCGATGTCCGTGCTGCCGCGCGGAATGGCGAACGCGACGATCGCCTGCCCCGTGGTCGGGTCGGTCGCGCCCACCACTGCGGCCTCCGCCACGGACGGGTGCGACACCAGCGCCGACTCCACCTCGGTAGTGGAGATGTTGTGCCCGGACACCAGCATCACGTCGTCCACCCGGCCGAGCAGCCAGATGTGCCCGTCGTCGTCCTTCTTCGCCCCGTCGCCGGCGAAGTACATCCCCTCGAACCGGCTCCAGTACGTCTCGATGAACCGGTTGTCGTCGCCCCAGATCGTGCGCAGCATCGACGGCCACGGCTCCCTCAGCACCAGGTAACCGCCGCCGCCGTTCGGCACCGACTGGCCCTGGTCGTCCACCACGTCCGCGACGATGCCCGGCAGCGGGGTCATCGCCGAACCCGGCTTGGCCGCGGTCACACCGGGCAGCGGCGAGATCATGATCGCGCCGGTCTCGGTCTGCCACCAGGTGTCCACGACGGGCAGCTCGGCCCGGCCGATGTGCTGCCGGTACCAGATCCACGCCTCCGGGTTGATCGGTTCGCCGACGCTGCCCAGCAGCCGCAGCGAGGACAGGTCGAAGCCGGCCGGGATGTCCTCGCCCCACTTCATCATCGTCCGGATCAGTGTCGGCGCGGTGTAGAGGATGCTGACCTGGTACTTGTCGACGATCTCCCAGAACCGGCCCTTGTGCGGGGTGTCCGGCGTGCCCTCGTACATGACCTGGGTGACGCCGTTGGCCAGCGGGCCGTACACGATGTAGGAGTGCCCGGTGACCCAGCCGATGTCGGCGGTGCACCAGTAGACGTCGGTCTCCGGCTTCAGGTCGAAGACCGCGTGTGCGGTGTACGCCGCCTGGGTCAGGTAGCCGCCGGTGGTGTGCAGGATGCCCTTCGGCCGGGCCGTCGTGCCGCTCGTGTAGAGGATGAACAGCGGGTGCTCGGCGTCGAACGGCTGCGCGGTGTGCTCCGCCGAAGCGGTCTCCACCGTCTCGTGCCACCAGTGGTCCTTCGCCGTCCAGGCCACGTCCTCACCGGTGCGCCGGACCACCAGCACGTGCTCGATCGACGGGCAGCTCGCCACCGCCTCGTCCACCGTCGGCTTCAGCGCCGACGGCTTACCCCGCCGGTAGCCACCGTCCGCGGTGATCACCACCTTGGCGGTGGCGTCCTGGATCCGGTTGCTCAACGAGTCCGCGGAGAAGCCACCGAAGACCACGCTGTGCGTCGCGCCGATCCGGGCGCAGGCCAGCATCGCGACCGCCGCCTCCGGAATCATCGGCAGGTAGATCGCCACCCGGTCGCCGGCCGTGACACCCAGGTCGGTGAGCGCGTTCGCCGCCCGGCAGGTCAACTCGTGCAGGTCGGCGTAGGTGAGGGTGCGGGTGTCGCCCGGCTCGCCCTCCCAGTGGATCGCCACCTTGTCGCCCCGGCCAGCCTCGATGTGCCGGTCCAGGCAGTTGTACGCCACGTTGAGCTGCCCACCGACGAACCACTTCGCGAACGGCGGGTTCGACCAGTCGAGCACCTCGTCCCACTGCTTCGCCCAGGACAGGCGGCCGGCCTGCTTCGCCCAGAACGCGAGCCGGTCGGACTCGGCCTCGGCGTACGCGTCGACGGTGACGTTGGCGTGCGCGGCGAGTTCGGCCGGCGGGGGGAACTGGCGCGTCTCGTTCAGCAGATTGGCCAATGCCTCGCTCATGCCGTGACTCCTCGTCGCTCGGTGACCTGGGTCTCGCTGGGCACGAGGGTAGTCGTGGGGCCTCCGTCGGGCGACCGCTGCCCGCCCCGTCGCGCCGAGCGGCCCTCGCCGCGCGCCCGACGGCCGCCCTTTATCCGTCCGCGCGGCACGCCACGGCTCGCGCGGGCGGTGGGGCTTGATCGACACGAGGTCGGTGATGTCGCGGTATCGCTGCGGGTGGAACCCCGCGACATCAGTGACCTCGTGATGACCATGCCGCGGTTGGCCCCGGTGGTGGTTCGGGTCGCGTTGCCGCCGGGTGCGACCCGGGAGGCCGGGCCGGGTCGCTAGCGTGGCGGGGTGACCACCGACCCGCTCGCACCCCTGCTCGCGCTCGCCGACATCGCCGCTGCCGTCGAGCAGGCCCGCGAGCGGTTCGACCGGGCACTCGGTCACCGCGCGCTCCGCCGCAACGGCGGCCAGGTCGCGGCCGAGGTGAGCCTCCGGTCCGCGGTCGCCAGCGCAGCCCTCGAGGGGTACGCGCACGAGCGCGAGGCGGTTCGGGCCGGTACGGTCACCGACCCGGTGGTGCAAGGTGCGCTGCGGGTGGCCGGCGCGCTGCCCGGGTTGAGTGAACTCTGGCCGAAGGCGCCCCGGCAGGCACTCGCCCGGCTGCACGTCCTCGCCGCGCGGGACGTGGTGGCGGACGACGAACTGGGCCGCCCGGTGGCCGACCCGGTGGTCGCCGCCCGGCTGGACGGACTGGCCGGGCTGGTCGCTGGCGGTACGACCGCGTCCCCGCTGGTGCTCGCCGCCGTGGTCCATGGAGAACTGCTGAACCTGCGTCCATTCGCCGGGCCCTCCGGGGTGGTGGCCCGTGGCGCCGCCCGCCTGGTGCTGCTCGCCAGCGGCTTCGACCCGCGCGGCCTGCTCGCCGTCGACGTGGGCCACCGTGAGCGCGAGCCCGAGTACGTCGGCTCAGCTGGCGCCTTCGCCACCGGCACCCCCGACGGGCTGCGCTCCTGGCTACGCCACTACATGGCGGCCGTGGAGGTCGGCGCCGACCAGCTCACCGCCATCGGCGACGAGATCCTCGCCGCCGCCTGACCTGACGCCAACTCGTCGCTCGATCCTGGTTGTAGCGGCCTCAGCCGTGCGGGACACCACTACAACCACGATCGAGCCCGATCTTGGCCTGGGTCGATCGACGGGTCCAGGGCTGGAGCGTGCGTACGTGGCTGATGGTCAGGCGGTGGCGGCGGCTCTGGTGCGGCGGTGGCGGCCGTACCAGGCGATGCCGATGGCCACGCCGACACCCACGCCGAGCGCCGCCGCCGCGACCGGAACGGCGGGCCGCTCGCGCAGCCTGCGGCCCAGCGGGATCGGATGCCGGAACTCCAGCACCGGCCAGGCGTTCTCGGAGGCCAGCTTGCGCAGCTGCCGGTCCGGGTTGACCACACTCGGGTGGCCGACGCACTCCAGCAGCGGCCGGTCGCTGTACGAGTCGGAGTAGGCGTACGAGTCGGCCAGGTCGTAGTCGCGGACGGCGGCCAACTCGTTGACCGCCTCGACCTTGCTCGGGCCGGCCGCGTAGAACTCGACCTCGCCGCTGTACCGGCCGTCCCGAACGGTCATCCGGGTGGCGATCACGTCGGTCACGCCGAGCAGTTCGCCGATCGGCCGGACCATCTCCTCGCCGGAGGCGGAGACCAGCACCACGTCCCGGCCGGCCGCCTGGTGTTCCTCGATCAGCGCGGCTGCCTCTGCGTACACATAAGGATTGATCAGGTCGTGGAGTGTCTCCGCGACGATCTGGCGGACCTGTTCCACCTGCCAGCCCTTGCAGAGCGCGGCCAGGTAGTCCCTGGTCCGGGCCATGGTCTGCTCGTCGGTGCCGCCCAGCCGGAACATCAGCTGCGCGTACGCCGACTTGACCACGTCACGCCGTGTGATCAGCCCGTCCCGGTAGAACGGCCGACCGAACGCCAGGGCGCTCGACTTGGCGATGACGGTCTTGTCCAGATCGAAAAAAGCGGCACTTCGGCCCACGGCGCGAAAGTCTAGCCGGATGGTCTATCGTCGGCGGGTGCCCGGGGTCACGACACCCCTCAGACCTGCGGGCCGACGCCACCAACTCTGCTCCGCGTGACCGTGTTCACATTTCGCGCGGAGATTTTCGCAGTGAGTGGGGTCGACACCACTCGACGTGACGGGCCCGCTCAGGCAGACTTGTTGTCACGACGAGCACTCATATCTCGGACAACAGGACAGACCCTCGGCGGTTGCACCCCCCGTGACCGTCGAGTGGTTCGGCTCGACCCCCCCGGAGCCGAACCTTCGACGACCCCCGTCTCCCCCCGACGGGGGTCGTCCCTTTCCGGGCTGAGCGCTCCGACGCAGGTCACAGGTCGTCATCCTGCCCGTCCAGGCCGTCCACAGGCGGCGTTTCTGCGACCGGAGGCAGCAGAGAGGCAGCAGAGTCGTCGAATGCCTCCAGGACGCGTGCCGCGTAATCGTCCGGGGTGTGGGTGTAACGATTGAGCGTCGTGGACGCCTGCTCGTGGCCCATCACCCGCTGCGCCAGGTTGATCGGGACGCCGTCGGTCACCAGCCATTTCGCGTAGGCGTGCCGCAGGTCGTGGAACCGCATCCCGCCGACAGCCGTGGCCGTTACGCAGGTGACTGCTTGCCTCGGTAGTCGCCGACGGGTACTTCATTGACGAACCAGGGTTGCTGTACCGGAAGCACCCCGACCAGATCACCGCACAGGCCGACTGGAATGCAACCGCGGAGTGGCAGCTCCGCAGCTCATCGAGTCCCGGGCGATCGCGTTACGAGCTCTCTTCTTTCGACCACTGCCTGACCCCGGGCAACCGGCGGCGGTCGTCGTCTGGAAGGCCGGCCGGACTGCCGGCGATGTCAGGCTCCAGTGGATGCTTTACGCATCTATTCCAGTCGATGGGTGATAGTTCGTCGGCCGGTAGCGGCCTGGTCGTCACACCGCGTGACTGATCCGCCGCCTGCTGCCGGGGCGCGATGGGTGGTGCCAACCTGCGGCACGCTCGGGGCCGTCGACGCGGTAATCCTCTGGCCGGTGGCGACACAAGCCAGGGTGAGAGTCGCCGAGGCAGTTGGGAGTTCGGGTGGGTCCACCGAAGAAACGCGACGAGGGCTGGTTCACCAGCCTCTATAGGGCCGATTACGCGCACATCGTGAGGTACGGCCTACGCCGGCTCGCCGACGGGGACGCAGCGGCTGAGCTTGCTCAGGAGGTCTTCATCGTGGCCTGGCGGCGGCGCACCGAGGTGCCGGACCGCAGCCTGCCCTGGCTGTACGGGGTGGCTCGACGCCTGTTGGCGAACCAGTGGCGGTCCCGGCGCGCGGCCCCGGACGTACTGCCGATCACCGACGCCGACCTGACCCGGGTGGGGCACTCGTCCAGCGCCGACGTGGCCGTAGGGGTCGCCGACGTCCGGGCAGCCCTGACCACCCTCAACGATCTCGATCAGGAGATCCTCCGGCTGATCGGCTGGGAGGAACTGACGGTCTCCGAAGCCGCCCGGGTCCTCGGCTGTACCCGCGCGGCTGCGGCAGTGCGCCTGCACCGTGCCCGCCGCCGCCTCACCGAAGCGATGTCAAACCAGCCCACCCCGCGTCGACGCCCGGCGTTGGTCAGCGTTCGAGAGGATCTGTGATGTTCGGAGTAGAGCGAACCCGTACCCTTCTCGGCCCGGCCGACCCGGCCCGGAACGCCGCCGTCGCACCGCCCCCGGTCTCGGCGCACGAGCTCATGGCCCCTGCCGGCGAGACCAAGGGGGGCGGTCGTCGTCCCGTACGCCCGACCCGTCGGCTGGTCCTGGCGGCCGGGACGCTGGCGGTCGCGGTCGGGGCCGTGGCGGTCCTTCAGCCGTTCGACAGGGCTACCCCGGACGCCCCCGCTGTCGCCCTGGGATCGGTGCTCGTGCCGGTCGCATACGAGTTCGAATCGAACGCGTCGGCGGCCGGCCCGCAGCTGCGCGCCCTCGCCGGCAGGCTCGTCGACGCGGAGTACGACAAGCAGGACCGGCGCTACATGTACCACCACACGAAGATCTGGGGTGACCCGGTGGAGACCTCCGCCGACGGCCGTCACCACATCGCCTACGTCGGCGAATGGAAGGTCTGGCAAGCGGTGGACGGGGCCGACGGTGCTCAGGTCAGCACGCAGCTGGAGCCGCAGTACCCCGACCAGGCCTCCCGTGATTACTGGCAGCGCGAGCTCAAGAAGCCCCGCGCGGTCGTCGGCACCCCCGCACCCACTCTCGTCCCGCTGCCAGCGGAGGAACTCCCTCCGCTGCCGGTTGACCGGTCGGAACTGCGCGACCTGCTGAAGGTCGAACACGGTGCGGGTGCGGTGACCAAGGAGGTGTCCACGGTCTACGGCCGGTACGTCGTACCGCGCCAGACCCGCGCGGAGGTCCTCCGGGTCCTCGCCGACATTCCCGGCCTCCGGTGGCGAGGGCAGGTGACCGACCGGGCCGGCCGCAGGGGCGTCGCGGTCACCTATGACGACCGTGAGCACGACCAGCAGAATCTGCTGATCTTCGACCCGAAGACGGGCGAGCTGCTCGCCCATGAGTTGCTGACGCTCGCACCCATGCGGCTCAGCACGTACCAGGTGTTCCTCGATACCGGTTGGAGCGATCGAGTCGGCTGACCGTCGACGTCGGGGCCGCTCCTTTGGGAGCGGCCCCGATGCGTCCACGGCTACTGAGGTGCGACGGGTTGAGCCGGCCGTTGGTGGCCTGCGAGGCTACTGCGGGTCATGCCGTGACGCGGACCGTGCTGACCGGTCCGCCAACGACGGTCACGCGTATCTCGGTGGTGTCGGCAGGCAGTAGCGCCGCGTCGCGGCCGGCGTCCTGCCATTGACCAGCGTTGCTCCGGTAGGTCAGAACTGCGCCCTCGGCGGCAACGAGGATGCCCTGGCTGTCCGGTAGCCGTAGCTGAACTGGCAGTGGCGCGTTCCGATCGACCATCGCGCTGGCGACCGCCTGCAGGGGAGCGTCGCCGCGTGCGAGCAGCGCGATGACGCGAGCGGGGTCGCTGTCGTACTGAAGGGTCTGGACGAGTAGTCGGCGGCCGTCGGGCGTTGCCCCGTAAAGCGACAGATTAGGGGAGTCACCGCTCGCATGGGTTCCAGCAGCATCGATGAATGCGGCGAGAGCTTCGGGCCCGGCACTCACCTCATAGCCGGTCCGGCCAGCATCGTACGTGGAAGTGCTGGGTTCGCCGCCCCACACCTCGGCGGCGCCCGGCAGCGTGTGCTTGAGCTGCGGCGTCTCCGGGCGGCCGCTGCCGCCGGGGAAGAGGACCTCGTAGATGCCATCGATATGCACGGCATTCTCTCGGCTGACCGGGGTGCCGGAGAGCGCGAACGTAATCTTCGTTCGTTGTGGTGTTATCGGCAGTACGGCCGCGCCGTTCTCGAACCGCACCTTCTGGTAGGTGCGGATGATCTTGCCGTCACGCGTGTACCGCATTTCTGGCGAGAACTCCACCGGGCGCCCGGTGTCGAGGACCAGTAGCACGTCGCGCTCCGACCCGAGCAAAGTCGCCTGCGAATTGCCCGCTGGATCACCATCGGTAAGCATCTCGAAAGTCTTGACCCGTGGACCGCTGGCGGTGGGTTCGACGAACGCCGCCCATCCGATGAGGCTGTCACCAGCGCTCACGATCGGATGGGTCGTGCTGCGGGCGGTGACATAGGCGGCCGGGCCGGCCGGCGTCCTCCCCGCCCACACCACGTGCGGGCCGCCCCGCATCTGCCCCTCGTTCGAGCGCTCGTGTTGACGCTGCCATTCCGCGCGGACCTGCCGCAGGTACGCGTCGTCGCCGGCCAGATCACCCTTGGTGGGCTCGTCGAAAAACGGCGAAGCCACCTCGGTCTCATCCCCGCCGTAAGGGATCTGAAGTGCACCACTCAGGGGGATCACCACTGCGGCCGCACAAACCGCGGCCAACACAGCGCGCCGGCGCAGCACGCGTCGCCGACCACCACGACGGACATCATCGAGGAGGTGAGGCCGATCGTCGAGGTGATTGGTCGCGCGGTGCAGAACCTCCCGCACGTCGTTGTCGCTGATGCTCATCGCGAACTCTCCGTATGGGCGATGGACAAGGAAAGACCCGGACCGGACAGCGCTTCCCGCAGACGGGCCAGTCCCCGCGAGGCGTTACTTTTCACCGCGCCTTCGGAGCAGCCCAACGTCCTGGCTACGTCGGCGGTCGGCAGATCCTCGAGGTAACGGAGCACGACCGTGGCGCGTTGCCTCGGGGGCAGATCACGCAGTGCCGCGACGACCGCCCGGCGAAGTGCGACGTCGTCGGCGTGGTCCCGTGCGACCACGTCGTGGTCCCCCAGAGTCTGTTCCGGTCGCCGTTTTCGCCGCCGCCACCGGTTGATCGATCGGTTGACCAGCGCGCGTCGGGCGTAGGCCTCCGGGCTGGTCTGCACGCGGCGCCAACGCACGTAGACCTGCTCCAGGACCTCCTGGAGCAGGTCCTCGGCGGTGTGCCGGTCACCCGTCAACAGGTAGGCGACCCGCAGCAGCGCCACCGACCGTGTGCGGACGAACTCGTCAAACTCCGCGCCCCGCGAATCACGCATCTGACCTCCGGTCTCGTTACTAAGCAAGACACCGCGACACGTTCGTCGGTTTACCGGCTTGCCACCGAAGTGGCCCCGATCCGCCACGACATGCCCGAAGCGCGCTGGCAGCAAGGTTCGACGCGGCTTCGAGACAGCCCGCGCGCGTAGCAGATCAACTGTCTCGTCGGCCGTTGTCCACAGGCCGCGAGGTTGTCCACAGGCGGCGTGGCCGGGGCGGTCGGCGGGCCCGGATCCGAGCAGGGTCGGCGGCATACCAGAGCCCGACCGCTGGAGGCCGCGATGCCACCCCGTACCTCCGTTCCGCCGATCCGAAGGCTCCCGCTCATCGTCACGGGAGACGGCGATCTGCTCGACGATCTGCTCCGATTGGCCGCTGCCGGCGGCACCGAGGTCGAGCTCGCCGCCGACCCAGCGGCCGCCCGTACCCGCTGGCAACCCGCCCCACTGATCCTGCTCGGCGCCGACCAGGCGCAGTCCTGCCTGCGCGCACGCCTGCCGCACCGGCCCCGGTTGGTGCTGGTCGGCCGGGTCGGCCAGATCGACCCCGGTTGGCAGATCGCCGAGCTGATCGGCGCCGAGCACGTCGCCGCGCTGCCCGCTGCGGAGCCGTGGCTGGTGGATCGGTTCGCCGAACACGGACCGGACCATCCGGACGGCTCCGGCGCACGGATCGTCGCGCTGTTCGGCGGGCGGGGCGGCGCCGGCGCGAGCGTTCTCGCCGGCGGGCTCGCCGTGACCGCCGCCCGAGCCCGGCTTCGTACCCTGCTGATCGACGCCGACCCACTCGGCGGTGGCCTCGACCTCGTGCTCGGCTGGGAGCAGTTGGAAGGTCTGCGCTGGCCGTCGCTCACCGGCGCGGACGGACGGGTCGACGCCCCGGCGCTGGTCCAGGCCCTGCCCAGCCGGGGCGACCTGGTGGTGCTCTCCTGGGATCGCGGTGACCTGTTGCCGTTGCCCACCGCCGCGATGGCGGCCACCATCGACGCCGCCCGGCGCGGCCGGGACTTCGTGGTGATCGACCTGCCCCGGCAGTTGGACGACGCAGCGGTGATCGCGTTGCAGGCGGCCGACCAGGCGTTCGTTGTCGTCCCGGCCGAGCTGCGCGCCACCGCGGCTGCGGCCCGGGTGGTGGCCGCCGCCGTTCCGCACTGCGCCGCGCTCTCGGTGATCGTGCGCGGGCCTGCACCGGGTCGGCTCCGTGCGACCGAGGTGGCGCGGGCGCTCGGGCTTCCCCTCGCTGGCACGCTGCGCCCCGAGCCGGGGATCGGCCGCGGCCTGGAACGCGGCGAGGCGCCGGCCGCCGCCGGCAAGGGCCCGCTGGCGGCCCTCTGCCAGCGGATCGTCAGCGATCTCACCGGTGTGCCGGCCACGGGTGCGGCATGACGGGCCAGGACGGCACCCTCGCGGCACGGGTGCGGCAGCGGATCGCCGCCGCCACCACGCCGGTCACCCCTGCGGCGATCGTGTCCGCCGTACGGGCCGAGTCCACCGCTGCGGTGCTCGGTGACACCACCGTGCTGCGCATCGCCGACCGGGTGCACGACAACCTCGTCGGCGCCGGGCCGCTGGCCCCGCTGCTGACCGACCCGGCGGTGACCGACGTGCTGGTCAACGGCACCCGGGTCTGGGTCGACCGAGGGGCGGGGCTGCACCAGGTCGCGGTGCCGGTGGGGTCGGTGGAGGACGTCCGTCGGTTGGCGCAGCGGTTGATCGCCAGCGCCGGGCGGCGGCTCGACGACGGCTCGCCGTACGCGGACGCCCGGCTGCCCGACGGCACCCGACTGCACGCCGTGCTGCCGCCGGTGGCGACCGAGGGCCCCTACCTGTCGTTCCGGACCTTCCGGCACCGACCGTTCACCCTCGACGAGTTGGTGCAGCAGGGCACCCTGCCGCGACCGGTGGCGCCGGTGCTCGCCGCCGTCGTCGCGGCCCGTCTGGCGTACCTGGTCACCGGCGGCACCGGGTCGGGCAAGACGACGCTACTCAACACGTTGCTCGGGTTGGTGCCGGCCACCGAGCGGATCGTGCTGGTGGAGGACGCCGCCGAGCTGCAACCGGGGCACCCGCACGTCGTGGGGCTGCAAGCGCGTACCGCCAATGTCGAGGGCTCGGGGGTGGTGAGCCTCGGCGACCTGGTCCGGCAGGCGCTGCGGATGCGCCCGGACCGGCTCGTGGTCGGGGAGTGCCGAGGCGGCGAGGTCGTCGACCTGCTGGCAGCACTCAACACCGGTCATGACGGGGGCGCCGGCACGCTGCACGCCAACACGCCATCCGACGTGCCGGCCCGACTGGAGGCGCTCGGCATGCTGGGTGGGCTGCCCCGCGCCGCGCTACACGCCCAGGTGGTCGCCGCGTTGCAGGTCCTCTTCCAGGTGCGCCGTGGTGACCGGGGACGGGTGCTGGAGTCGGTCTGCCTGCTGCTCCCGGCGGGTCCGGACCGGCTGGCCACCGTGGTGCCCGCCTGGGTACGCGGTCGTGGACTCGGGCTGGCCGCCCGCGCGCTCGGGGCGCTCCTGCGGGATCGGGGTGTACCGGTGCCGCCGATCCTCAGCGAGCCGTGGCCGGGAACGGCGGGCCCGGCATGACCGGCGGAGCGATGCTGGTGGCGGTACTGCTGCTCGCGGCCGCGACCCTGGTTGCCTGGCCCGTGCAGAGCATCCGTGCCCGGCGGCGTCGGGTGCTCACGGCGGCGGAACGGGGCAACGCCGCTGTTGATCCGGACGACGCACTCGTGGAGTGGATCAGAGAGCTCGGGCGTACGCCGACCGGGCCGGACGACGGTATCGGCGTCCCACCCGTCCTCTCCGGCCATCTGCCTATCGCGGTGGGCTACAGCGGCGGGCGGTCGGTGGTCGACTGGCCCACCCGGAACGTCACCGGCGGCCCGAGTTGGCCGCAGGCGCCGGGCGGGTCGGCCGCGTCCACGCGTCCGGCAGGTCCGGTACGTCCGCCGAGTCGTCGGGATCCCCGTCGTCCGTCCGGGGCTGCCGGGCCGGTGACCGAGGCGCAGGACGCCGAGCGACTCGCCGCCACGTCGGTGCTCGACGGCAGAGGTCCCGAAGTGGACGTTGAAGCCGACTCGTCGGGCGGGCCGGGGGACCCGACTCGCCCTGGTCGCGGCCTCGTCGAACCGGTGGCCGTGCGGGTCGGCGGGTCGAGCGCGCGTACGTCGGTGCGCGTCCCGCGGTCATCGGTGCGCGCGCTGTTGCTGGTTGGTCTGGCGGGGGCCGGTGTCGGTGCTGCGCTTGCCGGCCCGGTGGCCGGGGTGGTGTTAGCCAGCTACAGCACGCTGGCCGTGCGTTCCGCGCTGCGCTGGCGGCTCAACCGGCACACCGAGCAGATTCGACGGCGCGGATTGGACCAGCTCTGCGGCCTCGCGGCGGACCTTCGGGCAGGTCTCCCCGTCCCGCCAACGGTCGAGATCGGCGCAGCGGACGGGTCGGACCGGCTCCGTCACCTGACCTCGGCGGCGATGCGTCTGGCCGACCGAACCGGCGCACCTCTCGCGGAGCTCGTCGAGCGGATCGAGGCGGACGCCCGCGCGTCCGACCGGGGGTTGGCCGCCGCAGCGGCACAGGCGGCCGGTGCCCGGGCGACGGCCTGGTTACTGGCGGGCCTACCGATCGGCGGTATCGGGCTTGGCTACGGCATCGGCGTCGACCCCATGGCGGTGCTTCTGCACACCGTGGTCGGCGGGGTCTGCGCGATTCTCGCGGTCGCCCTACAGGTGGTCGGCCTGTTCTGGACCGAGCGGCTGGGAGCGGCACCGGGGCGGGCCACCTGATGTCCCAGCCACCAGAACCAGTGAGCCAACGCGGACCAGCGCGCGAGCGCGGAACGGCCGGCCGACGCCGACCGGACGCGATCCGGCTCGTCGCGGGCATGGGCGGGCTCGCGGTGGCAGTGGTCGTCGGGGGTTGGTTGGGGTTGCTCGGCGCGGTCCCGACCGCATTTGTGCTGGATTTGCTGCTCCGGCGGATCGAGTCCCCGGCGGTGCGCCGCCGACGGCTGCGGGAGGCCGCTGACCTGCCACTCGCCGCCGACCTGCTGGCTGCGGCAATGCGTGCCGGCGCCCCGGTGGACCGCTCGGTGCTGGCCGTCGCCGAGGCGCTGGACGGCCCGCTCGCCAGTCGGCTGGCCCGGGTCGGCCGCGCCCTGCTGCTCGGCGGGGGTCCGGTCGAGGCATGGTCGGCGCTCGACGGAGTGCCGGGTGCGGAGCGGGTGAGCGCCGCAGCGTTGCGCTCGGCCAACAGCGGTGCCGCCCTCGCCGGTGCGCTGACCCGGCTCGCGGACGACCTCCGCGCCGACCGGGCCACGGTCGCCGAGGCCTCGGCCCGTCGGGCGGGCGTGCTCATCGTCCTGCCGCTGGGGCTCTGCTTCCTGCCAGCGTTCATTCTTGCCGGCCTGGTGCCGGTGATCGTCGCCGTTCTCGGCGACATGCTCTGACCCATCGAGAAGGGAAACAACATGCGCAAACTCATCGCCCGCCTGCGGGGTGACGCCGGGATGAACACCGCCGAGTACGCCGTCGGCACCCTCGCGGCGGTCGCCTTCGCCGGGATCCTGTTGAAGGTGCTGACCTCCGGCAACGTCCAGTCGGCGCTGACCGCCGTCATCGACCGGGCGCTCAAGTGATCGGGCGCCGGCAGGCCGGCCACGATCGGAGGGCTGGCACCGTCGGGCGGGTGGTCCGCGGCGACCGGGGGTCCTTCACCGCCGAGTTGGCGGCCGGCCTGCCGGCGCTGCTCCTGCTCCTGCTCGGCGGCTTGACGGCGGTCAACGCCGTGAGCACCCAGGCGAGTTGCTTGCACGCGGCCCGGGAGGCCGCGCTGGCCGCCGCCCGGGGCGCGGACGGCAGCGCGGACGGCCGTCGGCTGGCGCCACCGGGGGCGGAGGTGTCGGTGTCGATCGACGGCGATCGTGCTCAGGCAACGGTACGGGCGCCGGTGCGCGCGCTGGGTGGTCAGTTACCGCGAACAACGGTGGTTGCCACCGCCGTCGCGGCCGTCGAGCCGGGAGTTGGGGAGGAGGTGCCGTGATGCGAGGACCTGACGTTGAGCCGCTTCGCTGCGGCACCGGATCGACCAGCGAGCAACCCGAGGGCCCGGCGAACGCAGAGCAACCCGAGGGCCCGGCGAACGCAGAGCAACCCGAGGGTGACCGGTCAGATTTCGAGCGGGGTGGGGCGACGGTCCTGCTGCTGGCGGTGGGGCTGGTCTTCGTGCTGGCCGGGGCCTTCTGCGCTGCCCTTACCGCGACAGGGATGGCACGTCAGCGGGCCGCGGTAGCGGCCGATCTTGGCGCACTGGCCGGGGCCGCCAGGGTGTTCGACGGGGACACCGTGGCGTGCGCGTCCGCGGCGGACATCACCGGTCGCAACGGTGGGCGGCTGGTCGACTGTCGCGTCGACGGGCTGGACGTGCTGGTGACCGCCGAGGTGGCCGTCACGCCACTGCCCGGCCTGACCCGGGTCGCGTCGTCAACGGCCCGCGCCGGCCCGGTGCGGGGCTGAGCGGGCGAGGGGGCCGCCAACACGGTCAGGGCGCTGGGAGTGCCTCGGCAATCATTCGATGTCCTTGGGCTTCGAACGGTTCGTCGCCAACTCGATGGGCCCAGGCTGCTGTGGCGATCGCCTCGCGGACTCGGGTGCGGTGCCATGCGTCCGTCTGGCGCGGATCGGTCCCGTAACCGTCGAGGAACGCTGTCTCGAGCGTCGCGTCGCGGCGGAATTCCTGAGCGGCCAGCCGGGTGAGGTCCGTATAGGCGGGACGCATCGCCGCGCGACCGAAGTCGATGACGCTGACGACGCCGTCGTGGATGAGCCAGTTTCGGGGATGCCAGTCACCATGGGTTGGCACGAGCACCGCGCCGGGCGTGGGCCACCCGGTGATCTCGGCCCGCAGTCGTCCCACCGTGCCCGACGTGATCCGGTGTGGGCCGTTGAGCCAGGCGAGGGCCTTCTCGTTCTCCCGGCTCTCGTAGTCGTCGTCGGCTACGCGGGTCTGCGCGTGGAAGAGAGCCAGGAGTTCGCCGGCCGCTCGGTAGGTGGCGGGATCGTCGGCGTGTTCGCTGCCGAGCACCAGTTCGCCGGGCAGATATCGCGTCACGATTAGCTTCGCATCGGCGTCGCCGTGTTGCAGGATCGGAGCGCGGCCCAGCCTGGTCCACTGGCTCAGCCAGGTGAGGTGGGCGTGCAGTTCTCGTTCGACGTGATGGTCGCTGTCGCCGCCGGCCTTGACGATGAGCCGGGCCCCGGCGTGCGTCATCTCCAGGACCGTCGTCTGCACCAGGCCCCAGCTGTGGTCCTTCTCGACGGTCGCGCCGGGAAGCCACTGATCCAACAGGGCTCGCTGCCGAGTCAACAGGTTGGCGAGCCCAGAAGCCATGGCCAAATCTTACGAGCCGCCCTGCCCGCCCCTTGACCCGCGCAACTACAGGGATAGTGCTGCCTCCGAGACGCCTGAGGCAGCAGTTTCCCCGAAGTTGCGCGGATCTTGAAGCGGTGCGCGTGGCGCGAGCCGAGTTTGTCAGCGGGCCTGGAGCGCGTCGAGGGCGATGGCCATCGCGATGACCAGCCGGCGGTCGAGCTGCGGGTTCTGCACCTCGACGACGTACTTGTCGCGCAGGCCCCACTTCTTGACCACGGTGAAGCCCGGCTGGCCGCCAGCGGTGAAGTCGAAGTGGTACGGCAGCCAGGACAGCGAGTCGACGAACCGGCGCAGCAGCGCGACCGGCAGGCTGCGCTCCTGGCCCGTCACCTGCGGCAGGCCGGCCTGCTCGACGTGCCAGGTCGAGCGGAGCAGCGACTGGGCGAAGTCCTTACGGAACAGGCCGATCGCGTTGCCGGCCGCGTCCGTGACGTCGTACGTGGCGCCCAGGTCGAGGCGCTGGCGGGCCTTGAAGCCCAGCAGGGGGGTCTGCTTGGTGTCGTCGGTGTAGATCGTCACCTGCTCCTTGAAGGCGAGCCGCTTCTGCTGGGCGAAGGCCAACAGCTCACCATCGGTGCCGTCCGGTGCGACCGCGCGGACCTCGTACTGGTTGACCATCATGCGCAGACGCTGCTTGATGTGGAACTGCTGCAGGGTCTGCAAGTTGTCGAGCTGCATCAAAACTCCTCAGGGGGATCGTCGGCCGGAGTCTTGCACAGCCCGGCAAATGCCGTCTGCCCATCCGGCTCAGGTGGGGAGGTTCGCCAGCACCACGTCGAGCACCCGGATCGCGTCCGGCTTGGAGAGCGGATTGTTGCCGTTGCCGCACTTCGGCGACTGCACGCAGGACGGGCAGCCGGTCTCGCAGCCGCACTCCGCGATCGCGTCCCGGGTGGCCCGCAGCCATGCCGACGCCGTCCCGTACGCCCGCTCGGCGAAGCCGGCACCGCCCGGGTGCCCGTCGTAGACGAACACGGTCGGCGCCTCGGTGTCCTGGTGCAGAGCGGTGGACAGCCCGCCGATGTCCCACCGGTCGCAGGTGGCCATGAGCGGCAGCAGGCCGATCGCGGCGTGTTCGGCGGCGTGCAGCGCACCCGGTACGTCGGCCGCCTGGACGCCGGCGAGGGCCAGTGACTGCGGCGACAGGGTGAACCAGACCGCCACCGTACGCAGCTCACGGCTGGGCAGGTCCAGCGGTCGGGTGTCGATCACTTCGCCGGTGGCGATCCGCCGCCGTTGGTACGACACGACCTGGCTGGTCACGTCCACCTCACCGAGGAACATGCCGACCGGACCGGCATCCACGTAGGAGCGCACCGACACCACGGACAGGTCGGTGACGTCGCGGGCGTGGGTGGACCAGTCGGGCTCCTCGACGTGCACCAGTGCGCAGCCGTCCGCGAGGTCGAGGTCGTCGACCACGTACGAGACGCCCTGGTGCAGGTAGACCGCGCCACGATGGAGGAGGAAGTGCGACGAGCCGCCGTCGACCGTGCCGAGCAGCCGGCCGGTGGCCGACTCGACCACGGCGACCGGTGCGCCGCCCTCGCCGCGCAGGTCCACCTCGGGGCGCTCCCGGTGCCGCCAGTACCAGCCGGTCGGCCGCTGGCGCAGCGCACCGGCCTCCACCAACTGGTCGATCGCCTCTTTCGCCCCGTCGCCGAAGAGCGCCAGGTCGGCCGGGGTGAGCGGCGCCTCGACCGCGGCGCAGGCCAACTGGGGGGCCAGCACGTACGGGTTTGCCGGGTCGAGCACGGTGGCCTCCACCGGTGCCCCGAAGATCGCCTCCGGGTGGTGCACCAGGTAGGTGTCCAGTGGGTCGTCCCGGGCCACCAACACCGCGAGCGCCTCCTGCCCGGAGCGACCGGCGCGACCCGCCTGCTGCCAGAGCGACGCCCGGGTGCCCGGGTAGCCGCAGATCAGCACCGCGTCCAGCCCGATGAGGTCCACGCCCAACTCGAGCGCGTTGGTGGACGCCAGCCCGAGCAGGTCACCGTGCAGCAGCGCCCGTTCCAGCTCGCGTCGCTCCTCGCGTAGGTAGCCACCCCGGTAGGCGGCCACCCGGTCGCCGAGCCCCGGCACCGCCTCGTCCAGCGCCCGGCGTGCGCTGGCCGCCACCACCTCGGCGCCCTTGCGGGAACGGACGAACGCGAGTGTGCGTACCCCCTCGGCGACCGTGTCGGCGAGCAGGTCCGCGGTCTCCCGCAGCGCCGACCGGCGGACCTGGGTGAGCTCCGTCATGTCGTCGTGGGCGCCCGTCGCCTGGGCGGGCGCGGACGATGAGGGCGCCGAAGGCAGCAGTGGCGGCTCCCACAGCGCGAAGGTCACGCCGCCCCGCGGTGACGCGTCCTCGGTGATGGCCGTCACCGGCAGGCCGGTCAGTCGACCGGCCGCGGTCGCCGGGTCACCGGAGGTCGCCGAGGCGAGCACGAACACCGGAGTGGCCCCGAACCGGGCGCACTGCCGGCGCAGCCGACGCAGCACGTGCGCCACGTGCGAACCGAACACGCCCCGGTAGGTGTGGCACTCGTCGATCACCACGTACGCCAGTCGGCGCAGGAAGCCGGACCACTGGGCGTGCCCGGGCAGGATGCCGTGGTGCAGCATGTCGGGGTTGGTGAGCACGAATCGGGAGTGCTTGCGGATCCACTCCCGCTCGGCGCGCGGAGTGTCCCCGTCGTAGCAGGCCGGGCGGACCCCCTCCAGCTCCAGCGCGGTGACGGCCCGCAGCTGGTCGGCGGCGAGCGCCTTGGTCGGCGCCAGGTAGAGCACGGTGGCTCGGGGGTCGGCGAGCAGCGTGGCCAGCGCCGGGAGTTGGTACGCCAGGGACTTGCCGGACGCGGTGCCAGTGGCCACCACCACATGCCCACCGTCGTACGCGAGGCTGGCCGCCTCGGCCTGGTGCCGCCAGGGCGCGACCACGCCGCGGCGGGCGAACGCCGCGCGCAGCTCCGTCGGCGCCCACGGTGGCCACGGCGCGGGCACCCCGGCGCGGGCCGGCACCCGCTCGACGTGGGTGATCGGGTCGCCGGCGCCCCGGGCGCGTAGCCGCCGCAGCAGGTCGGCCGGGGATGTCCCCGGGCCCGGGCCTGCGGATACGGTCGGCGACGACAGCTTCATGTCGTGGCGCGGCGACAGACGCGCCGAGCTGAAGCTGTCGTTCGTCACGTCCTGCACTCTCGCACTGGTGTTCGGAGATGAAAAGTCGGGCCGGGGGGTAAGGGGTAGCCGCCGCCGGGGGCCGCAGGGTGTCCCGGCGGTAGTGGTTAGATGCCCAGGAGAGTTTACGGCTCTGGCGAGGAGGACCGATGGAGCTGTCGCTGGCGACCCGCACTGTGGGCGAGCACACGGTGCTCGAGGTCGGCGGTGAGGTGGACGTCTACACCGCGCCCCGGCTCCGCGAACGACTCCTCGAGTTGATCGACGGCGGTGCCCGGCACGTGGTGGTCGACCTCGGTCGGGTGGACTTCCTCGACTCCACCGGGCTGGGTGTGCTGGTCGGCGCGCTCAAGCGGCTTCGTACGGCCGGCGGCTCGTTCGCCCTGGTCTGCGACAAGGAGCCGCTGCTCAAGATCTTCCGGATCACCGCGCTGGACCAGGTGTTCCCCCTGCACCCCACGGTCGATGCGGCGGTCGGCGCGGACCCGACCGGCGCCAACGCGTGATGGCGACGGTCCGGCTGTCCTTCTCCCCGGCACCGGTGCATGTGCGTACCGCCCGACTGGTCGGTGTCGCCGTCGCCCGGCGGGCCGGGGTCCGGGAGGATCTGCTGGACGAGGTGCGCCTGGCCATCGGCGAGGCGTGCACCCGGGCGGTGGCCCTGCACCGGCAGTACGGCCTGGCCGACCCGGTGCTGGTGGAGATGTCCGACGGTGGCTCGTACGCGGTGCGCGTGGTGGACCGCGCGCCGATCGAGGCCGGCATCGGGCTGACCGCGTTGCCGCCGGACGAGCTGGCCAACGAGTCGCTCACCGACGAGGCGCTGACCACCGGCGTGGGCTTCGCGCTGCTCGCCGGCTTCGTCGAGGACCTTCAGGTGCGCCCGGTCGACGAGGGCATCGGCACCGAGGTGCGAATGGTGTGGCCGGTCGGCCGCTGACCCCTGCTCTGCCACGAGGCCGTGCCCCCGCTGGGGGTGCGGCCTCGCTTTCATGGACCGGGCCCTATATCAGATTTCGTTTCATAACACAGCGACGAAGATCATCGAGACACGGTGCCACCTCGGTGTGACCTCCGACACTGTGGAGGGCTACAGTACCCGGGTTGTCAGCAAGTGCCCCGGCCCGCAACCAGCGGGTATGGGTGGTCATCGCTGGTCCGCTGAAGTGGGTTGGCGCGCTTGCGAGTCCGCATTTCAGGCGCCGGCCGATGCGTCTCCATTGGCCGACGCGCGTGTTCGGTACAGGAGGACACAGATGTCCAAGATCTTGGCCGCCGACAGCGGCGGGCTATCCCTAACCGGGGCCAATGCCAGGTACGTCATCATCGCCGCGGTCATCGCGCTGGTGGCGCTCGCCTTCGCCGCCGCCCTGACGAAGGCGGTGCTGGCGGCCGGCAAGGGCACCACCAACATGCAGGAAATCTCCGGTGCGGTCCAGGAGGGCGCCTCGGCGTACCTGCTCCGGCAGTTCCGCACCCTGGCGATCTTCGTGGTGATCGCGGTGATCCTGCTCTTCCTGCTACCGGTGCACGACACCGATGGCAGTGAGACCGCCGTGAAGCTGGGCCGATCCGCGTTCTTCGTGGTGGGCGCCGGCTTCAGCGCGTTCATCGGCGGTGCCGGCATGTGGTTGGCCACCCGGGCCAACCTGCGGGTGGCAGCCGCCGCCCGGGAGCGCGAAGGCGGCCGCGAGGCGGCCATGAAGATCGCGTTCCGCACCGGCGGCGTGGTCGGCTTCCTCACCGTGGGCCTCGGCCTCTTCGGCGCCGCGCTGGTCGTCATCATCTTCGAGGGCGACGCCCCGACGGTGTTGGAGGGCTTCGGCTTCGGCGCGGCCCTGCTGGCCATGTTCATGCGGGTCGGCGGCGGCATCTTCACCAAGGCCGCCGACGTCGGCGCCGACCTGGTCGGCAAGGTGGAGCAGGGCATCCCGGAGGACGACCCCCGCAACGCCGCCACCATCGCCGACAACGTGGGCGACAACGTCGGTGACTGCGCCGGCATGGCCGCCGACCTGTTCGAGTCGTACGCGGTCACGCTGGTCGCCGCGCTGATCCTCGGCCGCGCCGCGTTCGGCGAGGACGGCTTGGTCTTCCCGCTGATCATCTCCACCATCGGTGTGCTGATCGCGATCGTCGGCGTCTTCATCACCCGGCTGCGTGCCTCCGACCGCAACGGTCTGACCGCGATCAACCGGGCCTTCTACATCTCCGCCGTGCTCTCCGCCGTGCTGGTGGCGATCGCCGCGTACCTGTACCTGCCGGCGACCTTCGCCGAGCTGGAGGGTGGGCTCACGGACGTCGACCGCAACCCGCGGTTGGTGGCCATCGGCGCGGTGGTGATCGGTATCGTGCTGGCCGCCGCGATCCAGGCGCTGACCGGCTACTTCACCGAGACCAACAAGCGCCCGGTGCAGGACATCGGCAAGAGCTCCCAGACCGGCGCGGCCACCGTCATCCTGGCCGGCATCAGCATCGGCCTGGAGTCGGCCGTCTACTCGGCACTGCTGATCGGCGCTGGCGTGTTCGGCGCGTTCCTGCTCGGCGGCAGCTCCATCACGCTGTCGCTGTTCGCGGTGGCGCTGGCCGGCACCGGCCTGCTCACCACGGTCGGCGTGATCGTCGCGATGGACACCTTCGGGCCGATCTCCGACAACGCCCAGGGCATCGCCGAGATGTCCGGCGACATCGACGAGCACGGTGCGCGGACGCTCACCGAGCTGGACGCGGTCGGCAACACCACCAAGGCGATCACCAAGGGCATCGCGATCGCCACCGCGGTGCTCGCGGCCACCGCGCTGTTCGGCTCGTACACGGACACGTTGAAGGCCGCGTACCAGGACGCCGGGGTGGGCAACTTCGAGGCGGAGATCCTCAACGCGTTGAACGTGGCCAACCCGCGCAACCTGGTCGGCCTGATCATCGGTGCGGCGGTGGTCTTCCTCTTCTCCGGGCTGGCCATCAACGCGGTGTCCCGTTCGGCCGGTGCCGTGGTGATGGAGGTCCGTCGGCAGTTCCGTGAGCTGCCCGGCATCATGGACCGCACCCAGCGCCCGGAGTACGGCAAGGTCGTGGACATCTGCACCCGGGACGCGCAGCGCGAGCTGATGACCCCCGGCCTGCTCGCCATCCTGGCGCCGATCGCGGTCGGCTTCGGTCTCGGGCCCGGCGCGCTCGCGTCGTACCTGGCCGGGGCGATCGGGGCCGGCACCCTGATGGCGGTCTTCCTGGCCAACTCGGGCGGCGCCTGGGACAACGCCAAGAAGCTGGTCGAGGACGGCGCGTACGGCGGCAAGGGCTCCGAGGCGCACGCCGCCACGGTCATCGGCGACACCGTCGGCGACCCGTTCAAGGACACCGCCGGCCCGGCGATCAACCCCCTGCTCAAGGTGATGAACCTGGTCTCGTTGCTGATCGCGCCGGCCGTGGTGGCCTTCAGCATCGGCGACGACCGGAACACCCCGGTGCGGATCGCCATCGCGGTGGTGGCGACGCTGATCATCGTGGCGTCGGTGGTGTTCAGCAAGCGCAAGGGCATCGCGATGTCCGACTCCGACGCCGATGGCAACACCGGCGCGGGCAACACCGATCACCGACCGGAGACGGTCAACGCCTGACCACGACTGGCACCGGTCCCCGGTCGGCGAACCATGCCGACCGGGGACCGCCACGTCCGGTCCGGGCCATCTGGCCGGTGCCACACCTGGCCAAAGGTCGTACGCTGCAACGCATGCGTACGTGCCGGGCGTCTGCCGCTGGAAAGCTCACGGTGGTCCTGGCCACGTTCGTCGTCGTGCTCGCCGGGTGCGGTGGTGGCCCCAGCCCGCGGGCCTGGGCGGCCACGGTCTGCGGCGCGCTCACCCCGTGGCGCTCCGAGATCACCAAGTTGACCAGCAGCACGGATGAGCAGATGACGGCGCAGACCACGCCGGCGCAGGCCAAGGAGAACCTGGTGCGGCTCTTCGGTGGGGCCGAGCAGGCCAGCGAGACCGCGCGCCGCAAGGTCGAGCAGGCCGGCGTCCCGGAGACGGCCAACGGCGAGGCGATCTCCGCCGGCTTCAGCGGCTCGCTGGAGAAGATGCGCAACGCCTACGGCCGGGCCCGTGAGGCCATCCAGGGGTTGGGCACCGGCGAGGCGACCGTGTTCTACGACGGCGTCCGGGCCACCGTGGAGACCCTCAACAAGGAGTACGACGCCAGCGCGCTCGACACCAGCCAGCTCAACTCCGAGGAGCTGAAACAGGCCTTCGACGAGGTGCCGGAGTGTCGCTGAGCGGGCTCGGCGACACCGGGGAGGCGCAGCCGTTGCCGGCGCTGTTCCCGGCACCCGAACCTGGCACGCCGACACCCGGGCCGACCCGGCGACGGACCGGGCCGACCCCACTCGAGCCGGACGCCGACGAAGCGGGCCGGCAACTGGTCTTCTTCGGCGCGGAGGCGGCCGAACCGGCGATCGCCGACCTGGCCGGTCTGCTCGCCGGGCCGGGCGAGGTGGTGCGGATGGGCGGCACCGCCCGGCTCACGGTCCGGGTGGACGCCGGCTGGCGGGTGCACGTGCTCGTCGCCGAGTTGGCGTCGCGCGGGCTGGCGGCGAGCTGGGAGCAGACCGGGGACGAGCGACACGCCGTCCGTACCTCGTACACCCGAGCTTTGCAGCCTCTCGCGGTCGCCTGGCTGCACGGCCCGGGAAAGCGCCCGCCCGCGACCTTCCACCTGACCGGCCGGCGGCTGCGGCTCTGGCTCGCCGCCGCCGGTGCGCCGGAGCCACCCGGCGGGTTCCTGCTGCGGCTCGGCGAGAGCGACCAGGAGTGTTGGGAGCCGATCGGCGCGGCACTCGCCGCGGCCGGCCTGGCCGGCGCGCTGCTCGGCCCCGAGGAGGGCGGCCCGGCGTACCGGATCACCGGTCGGCGGCGGTTGGGCCGGCTTGCCGAGCTGGTCGGTGAGCCGCCCCGCGCGGCGCCGCACGACGCGTGGCCAACCCGACCCTGACGGGGGGTGAAACGGTCATTCCGCTCCCCCCCGGACACCGGGTCGAGCTGTCCGGTCCCGGACAGCCTCCCGGGGCGATCTCGGCGGAAAACAGGACGGTTCGGACCTCGACGGATGGCCCGCCATCGTCACAGTGACCCGCTTCGGGCCCTACCCACGGTGTACGGTGGCGCCGTCCGGCAGTGCCGAGCACGGCGGGGCGGGAGTTGACCGCCGCACCGGAGCGGTTTGCCGCCCGCGAAACCCGAAACGTGGGCGGCGCGTTACGTTGGACATCCGGACCGCCGGTGCGACGGCGGGGTCGAGGGCGGTCGCTGTTCGAGCGCCGGCAGGCCACGAGCAGGAGTGAGGTCGGGGAGAGACGTGCCAAACAACGCTGGAACCACCCGTCTGGTCATCGTCGAGTCACCGGCGAAGGCCAAGACGATCTCGGGCTACCTCGGCCCGGGGTACGTCGTGGAGGCCAGCTTCGGTCACGTCCGCGACCTGCCACGCAACGCCGCCGATGTGCCGGCCAAATACAAGAAGGAACCCTGGGCCCGACTCGGGGTGGACGTGGACAACGGCTTCCAGGCGCTCTACGTCGTCTCGGCCGACCGTAAGCAGCAGATCAGCAAGCTGGTAAAGCTGGCCAAGGAGGTCGACGAGATCTTCCTGGCGACGGATGAGGACCGCGAGGGCGAGGCGATCGCCTGGCACCTCGTCGAGACGCTCAAGCCCAAGGTGCCGGTCAAGCGGATGGTGTTCCACGAGATCACCAAGCCCGCGATCCAGGCAGCGGTGGCCAATCCGCGCGAGATCGACCGCGACCTGGTCGACGCGCAGGAGGCCCGCCGCATCCTGGACCGGCTGTACGGCTACGAGGTCTCCCCGGTGCTGTGGAAGAAGGTCATGCCGAGGCTCTCGGCTGGCCGCGTGCAGTCGGTGGCGACCCGGATCGTGGTCGAGCGGGAACGGCAGCGGATGGCCTTCCGCACCGCCGAGTACTGGGACATCTTGGCCACCCTCGCCGTGGCGAACGCCGGTGAGGGGCCGCGGGCGTTCAACGCCACCCTGATCGCGCTGAACGGCGACCGGATCGCCACCGGCAAGGACTTCGAGCCGACCACCGGCAAGGTGAAGGCCGGGGCCGGCGTCGTGCACCTCGACGAGAGTGGCGCCCGTGGGCTGGCGGCCCGGCTCGACGGGCGGCCGTTCACGGTCACCCGGGTCGAGGAGAAGCCCTACCGTCGCCGCCCCTACGCGCCGTTCATCACCTCGACCCTCCAGCAGGAGGCGGCCCGCAAGCTGCGCCTCTCGTCGCAGCAGACGATGCGCACCGCGCAGCGGCTGTACGAGAACGGCTACATCACCTATATGCGTACCGACTCGGTCAACCTGTCGGAGACCGCCATCTCGGCGGCCCGTCGGCAGATCGTCGAGCTGTACGGCGAGCGCAGCGTGCCGCCGGAGCCGCGCCGCTACACCGGCAAGGTGAAGAACGCGCAGGAGGCGCACGAGGCGATCCGCCCGGCGGGGGACAACTTCCGCACCCCGGGCGAGGTGGCCAAGGAGCTGTCCGCCGAGGAGTTCAAGCTCTACGAGCTGATCTGGCGTCGGACGATCGCCTCGCAGATGACCGACGCGGTCGGCTCCAGCGTCTCGGTGCGCATCCGGGCGGTGTCCGCCGCCCAGGAGGAAGCCGACTTCGGCGCCACCGGCAAGACCATCACCGACCCGGGCTTCCTGCGTGCGTACGTCGAGTCCAGCGACGACGAGAACGCCGAGGCCGAGGACGCCGAGCGCCGGCTGCCCACCCTGGTCAAGGACCAGCCGCTGACCGCCGACGAGTTGGCCGCGCAGGGCCACCACACCCAGCCGCCGTCGCGCTACACCGAGGCGTCGCTGGTCAAGGCCCTGGAAGAGCTGGGCATCGGCCGCCCGTCCACCTACGCGTCGATCATGCAGACGATCCAGGACCGTGGGTACGTCACCAAGCGCGGTCAGGCGATGATCCCGACCTTCCTGGCGTTCGCGGTGATCGGGCTGATGGAGCGGCACTACCCCCGGCTCATCGACTACGACTTCACCGCCAGCATGGAGAACGAGCTGGACGAGATCGCCGGCGGCGACCACGCCGCGGTCGACTTCCTCACCGCGTTCTACTTCGGCAGCTCCAACGGCGCCGGCGACCAGGACATCGCCCGCTCCGGTGGGCTCAAGAAGCTGGTCACCGAGAACCTCAGCGACATCGACGCGCGCAGCGTCAACTCCATCCCGCTCTTCACCGACGACGAGGGCCGCGAGGTCGTCGTCCGGGTCGGCCGCTACGGGCCGTACCTGCAACGGGAGCTGCCCGGCGGTGAGGCGCCCGCGCCCGCCGCCTCGGGCGAGGGCGAGGAGAGCGGTCCTCAGGGCGACCGGGCGCCGATCCCCGAGGGCCTCGCCCCGGACGAGCTGACCCCGGAGAAGGTGCACGAGCTGTTCCTCGGCGGCAGCGGCGAGCGCAAGCTCGGCGACGACCCGGGCACCGGCGAGCCAATCGTGCTCAAGTCCGGCCGGTTCGGTCCGTACGTGTCCAGCGGCGAGCGGAAGTCCTCGCTGCTGCGGACGCAGACACCGGATTCGCTGACCCTGGAGGAGGCGCTCAAGCTGCTCAGCCTGCCCCGGCTGGTCGGTGTCGCGCCGGACGGCGTGGAGGTCTTCGCCAACAACGGTCGCTACGGCCCGTACGTCAAGCAGGGCGAGGAGTTCCGCTCGCTGGAGTCCGAGGACCAGATGTTCACGGTCAGCCTGGACGAGGCGCTGGCCCTGCTGGCCGCCCCGAAGGCCCGTGGGCGGCGGGCGGCAGCTCCGCCTCTGCGGGAGATGGGCGTCGACCCGGCGACCGAGAAGCCGCTGGTGATCAAGGATGGCCGCTTCGGCCCGTACGTCACCGACGGCGAGTTCAACGCCTCGCTGCGGCGCGGGCAGACGCCGGAGGCGCTGAGCATCGAGGAAGCCTCGGAGATGCTGGCCGAGAAGCGGGCCAAGGGTCCGGCGCCGAAGAAGAAGGCGGCGGCGAAGAAGGCTCCGGCGAAGAAGGCCACGGCCACCAAGAAGACGGCCGCGGCTGCCAAGTCCACCGCCGCGAAGAAGACCACCACGGCCAAGGCCACCACCGCGGCCAAGAAGGCTCCGGCGAAGAAGGCCGCCCCCCGTAAGGCTGCGACCAGCACGGAGTAGTCCCGCGCGGCCGGGCTGCCTCCCACCGGATCTTGGAAGATAACTGCCCCTCCAGGGGCGAGTTCCTTCCAAGATCTGCGGGGAGCGGTCGCTCAGCCGGGCCATCCCGCCGCGTGGAGTGCCGCTCGGATCTGGCGGAGAACCTCGTCCGGGTGGGCACGGATCACCCATGCGGGGTATCGGAGCACGCGGTCACCCTCGATCCACAGGTCGTTCTGTCGGCGCATATCGGCCCAGGCGGCGCGGGGATCGAGATGATGTGCGCCGTCGACCTCGACGTGCACACGCCAGTGATCGAAGTAGAGGTCCAGATAGCGGCGTCGGCCGGCGTCGTCGTACCGGACCTTCTGCAGGGCCGGCTCGGGGAGCCTGGCTGAACGGAGCAGCCCGACCAGATCCAGTTCGGCAAGCGAGTGCGCGCCACCCGCGGCGTCGGAGGCTGTCTCCAGGATCAACTTGCGCCGGCGGGCTCTGGGCAACCGGTCCAGCACTCGATGCAGGTCGTCGCTGCTGACCATCCGCTGTTGGAACCCGGCCGCGATCATCGCCCGGGCCTCCTCGTCAGTCGTCGCCCACTGCGCCGCGTCAACCAGCGATCGGGCTGGCATGGTGCGACGAGGCCGTCCTAGGTCGAGCACGTCCTCTTCGGGCAGGCAGGTGGTCCGGTGCACGAGAACGCCCTGTGGCAATTGATCTCTGCGACGGGCAGCGGGCAGCAGGAGGTGAACTGTGCGGCTGCCGTATCGGTCCAGGCCCCAGGCCTGCGCGGCGGTCAGCCCACCGAGCATCGCAGTCGGGCCGGCGGCGAGTACGGCGATCCACCGGCGTTGGTCCGCGTTGACCGGACCGCTGTGGGTGACGAAGACCGCCCGGTGAACCTGCCGCCAGCGGCCGATGGTGACCCGATGCCGGATGGCCTTCGCGGAGAGGAACATCATCGCCTGACCGAGGCTGATCACCGCGTCCTGGCGAAACAACAGGGCAGACAGTGCATCGCGGTCGGCACCGGCGAGGGGTTGCCCGAGCGCAGCCAGTGAAGCCCCGACACGTGAACCCATCGCCAAAGTCTGGCGACCAGCCCAACCTGCCCGCCTCCCCTGTGGATAACGCGCAGATCTTGGAAGCAAACAGCCCCTCTGAGGGCATTTTTCTTCCAAGATCTGCGGAGAGCCGCGCCTCAGGCGCCGAGGATGTGGGTCAGGTGGGGGTTGGTGAAGACCCGGTCGGGGTCCAACCGGTCGCGCAGGGACTGGAAGTCGGCGAAGCGGGGGTACGCGGTGGCCAGCGACCCGGCGTCGCGGTAGTGCAGCTTGCCCCAGTGCGGGCGACCGCCCAGCCCGGCGGCCACCTCCTCGAAGGCCCGGAAGTACGGCTCGTACGGCATGCCGACGTACTGGTGCACGGCGATGTACGCGGAGTCGCGGCCGTAGCCGTGCGACAGCCAGATGTCGTCGGCGGCGGTGAAGCGCACCTCCACCGGGAACAGCACCTTGAACGGCAGCCCGTCCACGATCCGCTGGAGCGCGCCCAGCGCCTCGGGTAGCGCCTCGCGGGGCAGGCCGTACTCCATCTCCACGAAGCGGACCCGGCGCGGGGTGCAGAAGACCCGGTCGGAGCGGCCGGTGTACCGGCGTTCGGTGAGCGCGCGTGCGGAGACCGCGCTGATCCCCGGGGCCAGCGCCGGCACCGCGCGACCGATCCGGCAGGCTCCGGCGAAGACGGTGTTGGCCAGGAAGTCGTCGTCGAGCCAGCCGCGCCACCGGGGCAGCGGCCGGTCGTCGGCGGGTGCCCGGTCGTTGGTCTTGACCTGGACCCGCTCGGTGTACGGGAACCAGTAGAACTCGACGTGGTCGTGACCACCGATCAGCGTCGGCAGGTCACCGAGCACCTCGGCCAGCCCGGCGGGGCGTTCGTGTGCGTGCAGCACGAACGCGTCCACGCAGCGCAGGGTCACCTCGACCAGCACCCCGAGCGCGCCGAGTGAGACGCGGGCGGCGGCGAAGACGTCCGGGTTCTCGTCGGCGGAGCAGTGCAGCACCTCGCCGGTGCCGGTGACCAGGGTGATGGCCTCGACGAAGGTGGACAGGCAACCGTAGGCGGCACCGGTGCCGTGGGTGCCCGTGGAGATCGCCCCGGCCACCGTCTGCGCGTCGATGTCGCCCAGGTTGGGCAGCGCGAGGCCGTGCCGGGCGAGCAGGTCGTTGAGCGCGTTCAGGGTCATCCCGGCGGGCACGGTGACCAGTCGGCGGTCGGTGTCGACGTGGACGGCCGTGTCCAGCGCGGACAACTCCATCCGCCGGTCGTCGGCGAGCGCGATGGCGGTGAACGAGTGGCCGCTGCCGGCCACCCGGATCCGACCACCGGTCGCGGCGGCGGACTTGACGGCCTCGGCGACATCGCCCGGCGAGCCGGGGCGCAGGATGGCGGTGGCGCTGCCACGCTGGTTGCCAGCCCAGTTGGTCCAAGGGGTGGTGAGCGGTGCGGTGCCGACCATGCGCGCTCCTCATAGATGAATATGAAGTGACTTCATATCAGGAACGTTGTGCCTGGTAAATACCGCAATCCCGGTCCGCTCGTTGTACCGGTAGTCACGGACTCGTGACGTGGAGATATGTTCATCCGTCGAAGGGGGGTGGCGAGTGTCCACACCAGCCGCCACGACCGGGCCGCTGCGCCGCGTACCGGTGCAGGGTCGAAGTGTCGCGCGGGTACAGCGCATGTTGGACGCCTGTGCCGAACTCGTCGACGAGGTGGGGTACGAAGGGCTGACCACCACCCTGCTCGCCGAGCGCGCCGAGGTGGCGATCGGGTCGGTCTACCAGTTCTTCCCGGACAAGCGGGCGATCGTGCAGGCGTTGACGTTGCGCACGATGGAGTCCTACCTGCAACGGCTCGACGAACGGTTCGCCTCCGACGAGATGACCCACTGGTGGGACGGCGTCGACGCGGGGATCGACGAGTACATCACGATGCACCGCACGGTTCCCGGCTTCCGTACCCTGCACTTCGGCGACGTGGTCGACCTGCACCTGCTCGACGAGCAGCGGGACAACAACGGTGTGATCGCCGACCAGTTGGCCCGGGTGCTCACCGAACGCTTCGGGCTCACCGACGTGCCGAAGCTGCGCTTCGTCCTGGAGATCGCGGTGGAGGCGGCCGACGCGCTGATCAAGCTCGCGTTCCGTCGGAAGTCCGACGGTGACGAGCGGGTGCTGGTCGAGGCGAAGGCGCTGATCCGGGAGTACCTGCACCGCCAGGTCGACGCCCGGGAGGGCGCCGCCGACCAGCAGGCCGAGGCGACCCAGTCCGCCTGATCCGGGGGTTACCCGGGCGGTGGGGCGGCGTCAGAGAAAGGCCCGCCCCTCGCCCCGGTAGGTGGGCACGGTCGCCACGATCGTGTCCCCCTCGATCAGGTGTAGCTCGTTGACCCGTTCGCACAGCTCACCGGCCTTGGCATGCCGGAACCACACCCGGTCGCCGACGTTCAGGGTGGCCGCCGCCGCGCCGGACAGCGGGGTCTGCACCTCGCCGGCGCCCTCGGTGCCCACCAGCTTGAGGCCGGCCGGCAGCCACGGTCGGGGCAGTCGACTGTCGGCGGCCTGACCGGAGGCGATCCAACCCCCGCCGAGCACGGTCACCAGCTCCGGCGTCGGCCGGCGGACCACCGCGCAGGCGAAGAACGCCGCCGGGGTCGGGCGCCAGGCACGGTACGCGTCGAACAGCGTCGGCCCGTACAGGCCGGATCCCGCCGTGATCTCGGTGACCGCGGGATCGGCACTGGTCGCGGCCATGCTGCCGGTGCCGCCGCCGTTGACGAACTCCAGGTCGGCGTGTTCGCGTACCGCGGCCACCGCTGCGCCCCGGCGGGCCAGCAGCTCGCGGTACGACCTGCGCTGGGCCAGCCTGATCGCGCCGGCCAGCAACGCCTGCCCCGGCGGCGCGTCGCCCAGGCCGGCGATCTGCGCCTCGTACGACATGAGCCCGACCAGCCGGAAGCCGGCTCGGCCGGCGATGGTGGCGGCGAGCGCGCCGGCCGCCTCGGCGCTGTGCACCGGTGAGCGGCGGACGCCGACGTGCACTCCGCGCAGCGGCCGCCAGGAGGCATCCAGGTCGAGGCAGACCCGCAGCTCGGCGCGCTGCCCGGGGGCCCGTACGGCGTCGATCAGGTCGAGTTGCCCGACGCTGTCGACCATGAGGGTGATGGCGGCGGCCAACGTCGGGTCGCCGGCCAGCTCGGTGAGCGCCGCCCGGTCCGCGCTCGGGTACGCCACCAGCACGTCGTCGCTCACCTCGTTGCGCACCAGCCAGATCGCCTCGGGCAGAGTGAACCCCATCACGCCCTGCCAGCCCGGCCGGGCGAGAGCCCGACTGATCAGCGCCCGGCTGCGGACCGACTTGCTGGCGAGCCGGATCGGTTTGCCGGCGGCGCGGTCGGCCAGCGCGGCCGAGTTGGCGTCGAAGGCGGTGAGATCGACCACGGCGTACGGCGGGTCGAGGCGGTCGGTCGCCCTATCCAGGCGCTCGCGAAGTTTGTCGCTTTCGATGGCCACGTGTGCACGCTAACTGTCGGACGACGAATGCGAAATACCCTCGCGTACGTCCGGGCTGCGGTCGGTGCCTTCGGCGGCCTAGGCTCAGCGAGCAGGAGAATGTCGCGGTGGGGTGGCTCCCCACCCGGTCTAGAGTGTTGCACCGGAGGTGCCCAGCGATGGGCCGGCACGTGGAGGTACGGCCATCGAAAGCCAGCACAGCGGCGAGTCGCGCGGCGAGTCGCGCTCCGGCGACCAGTCCGGCAACGCCGCCAACCAGCCCAGCGGCGGCAAGGTGGATGCCTCCGGCTACGCCGCCATCCGCTCCGTGCTGCGCATCCGGCCGTTCCGTCGGCTCTGGCTCGTGCTCGGCGCGGCCTCCTTTGGTGACTGGTTCGGCCTGCTGGCCACCTCGGTCTTCGCCGCCTCCCAGGTAAAGGGCAGCACCGCCCAGGGCGCGGTCTTCGGCACCGTCATCGCCATCCGGCTGCTCCCCGCGCTGGTGCTCGGCCCGGTCGCCGGCGTGCTCGCCGATCGGTTCGACCGTCGCTGGACGATGGTCATCTGCGACCTGCTCCGATTCGTGCTCTTCGCCTCGATCCCGATGGTGGCCCTGGCCGGTGCCAGCGGTGGCGTGGTGGTCCTGTGGGCGACCGTCGCCACCTTCCTGATCGAGTCGATCACCCTGATCTGGATCCCGGCCAAGGAGGCCGCGGTCCCCAACCTGATCCCGCGCGCCCGTCTGGAGGCGGCCAACCAGCTCACGCTGATCACCACGTACGGCCTGACTCCGGTGCTCGCCGCGGCGGTCAGCGCCGGCCTGGACCGCAGCGTCCGGGGCGTGACCGGCGGCAACTTCCCGGACTGGGCCGAACCGGCCCAACTGGCACTCTGGGTCAACTCCTTCTCCCGGCTGGCCACCGCGCTGGTGGTGGCATTCGGGATCAAGGAGATCAGCCAGGGGCAGACCGCTGAGGGCGACCGCACCGAGCAGAGCATGCTGCGCCAGTTCAAGGAGGGCTGGCAGTTCATCGGGCAGACGCCGCTGGTGCGCGGGCTGGTCCTCGGCATCCTGGGCGCGTTCGCCGGCGGCGGCATCGTGATCGGCACGGCGAAGTTCTTCGCCAGTTCACTCGGTGCCGGTGACGCCGCGTTCTCGCTGCTCTTCGGCGCCATCTTCGTCGGCCTGGCGCTCGGCATCGGCCTCGGTCCGATGATCGTCAAGGAGATGTCCCGACGACGCTGGTTCGGCATGAGCATCGTGCTGGCCAGCGCCGCCGTGATGACCCTCGCCTTCGCCATCCACCTGTCCATGGCGATCGCCGGCGCGGTGCTGGTCGGCGCCGGTGCCGGAATGGCCTTCCTGGCCGGCACCACCCTGCTCGGCGGTGAGATCAAGGACGAGGTCCGCGGCCGGGTCTTCGCCGTGGTGCAGATCGGCACCCGACTGGTGCTGATCCTGGCCATCGCGCTGAGCAGCCTGCTCGCCGGCGTCGGTGGCTCACGCGAGCTGGAGATCGCCGACCTGGGCCTGTCCATCTCGTCGACCCGACTGCTGCTGCTCGCCGCCGGTGCCGCCGGCATCTTCGCCGGCATCAGCGCGTTCGGCCAGATGGACGACAAGAAGGGTGTCCCGGTCCTCGCCGACCTCTGGGGGTCGATCCGGGGCCGGCCGCTGATGCCGTCCGAGCCGTTCGTCTCCACCGGGCTCTTCGTGGTCTTCGAGGGCGGCGAGGGCGCCGGCAAGTCCACCCAGCTCTCCGCGCTCGCCGAGCGGCTGCGCGGCCAGGGGCGCGAGGTCGTGGTCACCCGCGAGCCGGGGGCCACCGCGGTCGGTCAGCGGATCCGATCGCTGGTGCTGGACACCTCCGGCGACCAGGCGCCCTCGCCGCGCGCCGAGGCGCTGTTGTACGCCGCCGACCGGGCGCACCATGTGGCCACCGTGGTCCGGCCCGCGCTGGTCCGGGGCGGCGTGGTGATCAGTGACCGGTACGTCGACTCGTCCCTGGCCTACCAGGGCGCCGGGCGTACGCTCCCAGTCGACGAGGTCTCCTGGCTCTCCTCCTGGGCCACCGGCGGGCTCAAGCCCGACCTGGTGGTGCTGCTGGACGTCGAGCCGCAGACCGGCCTGTCCCGGGTGGCCTCGCGCAACCAGGGCGCCGACCGGCTGGAGGCCGAGTCGGTCGCCTTCCACGAGCGGGTCCGGTACGCCTTCCTCGACCTCGCCGCCGCCGACCCCAAGCGCTACCTGGTGCTGGACGCGTCCCGCCCGGCCGAGGAGATCACCGGAATGGTGATCCGGCGCATCGAGGGGATGCTCGGCACCCCGGGCGGCATCGTGCACCCCCGGCCGGCGCAGGGCCCGGACACGTCGGTGCAGCCCGAGTTATCCGACGCGGAGCTGGTGGCGATGGAGCACCGAACTTGACGCCGGACGTCTTCGCCGACCTGGTCGGTCAGGACGAGGCGGTGGACACGCTGCGCCGGGCCGCTGCCGCGGCGGCAGCCGTGCTGCGTGCCGGCGCGGCCGACCGGACGCCCGCGCTGATCGCCGCCGGCACGGCCGAGGCGTCGGGCGGTGACAGCATGCCGCCCGGGGCCGATCCGGGCGCCGGGATGACCCATGCCTGGATCTTCACCGGGCCACCCGGCTCCGGCCGCTCGGTCGCCGCGCGGGCCTTCGCCGCAGCCCTGCAGTGCGTGCACGGCACCGGCTGCGGCGAGTGCCCCGGCTGCCACACCACGAGGGCCGGCACCCACGCCGACGTCCGGCTGGTGGTGCCGGAAGGGCTCTCCATCGGTGTCGGTGAGATGCGCGCGCTGGTGCTCCGCGCGGCCAGCACCCCGTCCGGCGGGCGCTGGCAGGTGGTGGTCATCGAGGACGCCGACCGGCTCACCGAGGCGGCCGGCAACGCGCTGCTCAAGGCGATCGAGGAACCTCCGCCGCGTACGGTCTTCCTGCTCTGCGCCCCGTCCACCCACCCCGACGACGTCTCGGTGACCATCCGGTCGCGCTGTCGCGTCGTACCCCTGCGACAGCCGCCGGCCGCGGCGGTGGCCGAGGTGCTGGTCCGGCGGGACGGCATCGCGCCCGACGTGGCGCAGTGGGCGGCGGCGGCCGCCCAGGGGCACGTGGGGCGGGCCCGCCGGCTGGCCCGCGACCCGGAGGCCCGCAACCGGCGCGAGGCGGTGCTCGCCGTGCCTCGCCGGCTGTCCGGTGTGGGCGCGGCGTTCGACGCGGCGTCGGCGCTGATCGAGGCCGCCGAGGCGGAGGCCGAGGCGTCGGTCGCCGAGGCCGACACGACCGAACGGGCGGCGCTGGAGACCGCGCTCGGCGCGGGCGGCACCGGCCGGGGCGCTGCCGGCGCGATGCGGGGCGCCGCCGGTCAGCTGAAGGAGCTGGAGAAGCGGCAGAAGTCCCGGGCCACCCGGGCCCAACGGGACGCTCTGGACCGGGCGCTGGTCGATCTGGCCGGCTTCTACCGGGACGCGCTCACCATGGCGCTACGCGCACCCGTCGCACCGGTGCACACCGACACCGCGGCGCTGGCCGGGGCCGGGGCGCAGAAGTGGGACGCAGAGGGGGCGCTGCGCAGGCTGGAGGCCGTGCTCGCCTGCCGGGTGGCGATCGAGGCGAACGTCAAGCCGCGGATCGCGGTGGAGGCGATGATGCTCGCCCTCTGGAAGGGCTGACCCGCAGCTCCGGGGCGGTTGTCCACAGGCATCGACATGCCCGATTGCCGTGCGGTACGGTCCGGTGTGCCGTGGTAACGGTGGCGGCACGCTCAGTGATGGGTCACCCGGGAGGAGTCGCCGATGCCGCGGGGGGAGATCGACGAAGCCTGGATCGAGGAGGCGGTGCGGCGCTACCGCCGGATCGAGTCGCTCCAGGCCGAGTTCGACCAGGCGGTGGCGACCGTCGAGGTCACCGTCCGTTCACCGGACGGGCTGGTCGAGGTGGTGGTCACCGCTGGTGGCCGCATCACCGACGTCCGGTTCCTCGGGCCGCTGCACAGCCGCAGCCCACGGGATGTGGCCGGCTCGGTGCAGGCCGCGGTCACCGCGGCGGCCGACGCCGCCGAGTGGGCCCGGGAAAAGCTGCACAACGAGACGTTCGCCGCCTACCGACCGCTCGCGGGGGCCTGAGATGGACACACTGCGCGCGCTCGCCGCCCGGCTCGACGAGGCGAGCGCCACGCTCACCACCCTGTCCCACACGGTCACCGCCAGCGACCCGGCTCAGGTCGCGTTCGGGGCGGACGCTCCGGGCCGTCCCGGCGAGATCGGCCGAGCGTTGCACCGACAGTGGACCGCCGCCACCGACGACCGGGCCCGCGAGGCGCGGGCCGCCGCCGGCCGGCTGACCGCCGCCGCAGCGGCGGTGCGCGAGGCCGCCGACCGCTACGGCGAGGTCGATCGAGCGGCCCGTCGGCGGCTCACCGGGGAGGCGTGATGGATCCCCTGGACCGGCTCGCCGAACCCGGCCTCAACCTGCTGCGCCGGGTGGACACGCTGCTCGCCGCCGGTGTTCCCGAAGGCCACCGGGTCTGGCCGCTGCTGCGCCGGATGCAGGTGCTACCCGGCGACGCGGTCCGTGGCTTCCTCGACCTGCATCCGGCGCCGCTGGCCGGCGCCGGGCACGCGGTGCGCCGGCTCGTCCGGGGGTACGACGACGTGTCGGCCGCGCTGACCGACCCGGTGCTATGGTCCGGTCCTGCCGCCTCGGCGTACGGGCAGGAGCGGGCGACGCTCCTGCGCCACCTCGACGAGGGTCCCGACAGCCTCGTCGGGCGGCTGGAATCCACCGCCGGCTACGCCGACGCGCTCGCCGACTGGGTGGAGGGCAGCCGCCTCGCCCTGGCCCGGACACTGGCCGACGTGCTCCGTTCGGCCGAGGCGGTCACCGTGGTCGCCACCACCGCGGCCGGCACGTCGCCCCGGCCCGGCCCGGTCGGCCCCGGCGTGGCTGACGCGGCCGAGATCGCCGCGCGGGTGTTGGCGGTGCTCTGCGTCGCGTACGACGGCGCCGAGACGCTGCTGCGCCAGTGGGCGCCGAGCCTGGCCGAGTCCGTCTGGCGGCCCGCCGTGGACGGTCGACCCCGACACAACCAGCCCACCCGGGTCGGCTGGTAACCCGGCCCCCTACCGGACAGGCCACGGCGTCGCACACGCGGGCGCTGGCTTGAGCCGGCACCCGGCGGCGACGCCGTGGTCTTCCCCCTGCACCCCCCGCAGGTCTGCCTCCACTCAACGCCGCCCAGGCGCGTTTGTCCTCACCCGCGGCCCGGATTCAACCGTCCGGGCGAGGCGTAACGGCACGAGGGGTGGCCCGGCAATCGGTCAAGTCGACGTTCATGAATGGCAGCGGGGCGTAGTCGTCCGGCGACGGCGACGCGGCGCGGCGCGGTGGCCCGTCGTAGGGTGGGGGCATGGGCATGCTCTGCGCGGTCAGCTTCAACCGGTACGGGCGCCTCTACTACCTCGACCCGGGCGAGTTCCGCCCGGAGGTCGGCGACAAGGTGCTGGTGCCGACCGACGACGGGCCCGAGGTGGCCGAGTGCGTCTGGGCCGCGCAGTGGGTGACCGAGGAGACCGACGGCTTCCCCCGGCTGGTGGGGCTGGCCGGCGACGACGACCTGCGCAAGGACGAGTCGCTGCGCCGGCGTAAGGCCGAGGCCAAGGTGGCCGCGAAGCGGCTGATCCGTGCACACGGCCTGCCGATGAAGGTGGTGGCCATCGACCACGTCCTCGGCTCCGCCGAGAGCGGCGGTGAGCGCAGCACCGTCTACTTCACCGCCCCGCACCGGGTCGACTTCCGCTCGCTGGTCCGCGACCTGGGTGCCACCCTGCACTGCCGGGTCGAGCTGCGGCAGTTGTCCGCCCGGGACTCGGCGCGGGTGCAGGGCGGCATCGGCTCCTGCGGCCGCGACCTCTGCTGCGCGACGTTCCTCACCGACTTCGAGCCGGTGACCATCCGGATGGCCAAGGACCAGGACCTGCCGCTCAATCCGCTGCGCATCTCCGGCGCGTGCGGCCGGCTGATGTGCTGCCTGAAGTACGAGCACCCGCTCTACCAGCGGTTCCAGGAGACCGCCCCGGCCGTCGGCAGTCGGGTCTCGACGCCGGAGGGCGACGGCCGGGTGGTCGGCCACAGCGTCCCCCGGGACGCGGTGACGGTCCGGCTGGACGCGGACGGCTCCCGCTGCTCCTGCTCCCGAGCATCGGTGTGCGCCCCCCGCCAAGCCCACGACCAGCACTACACCCCCTGACCCCCCCGGCCCCCCGCCCCCGCCCCCGCCCCTTCGCCTCTTGATCACCCGGCGATGGGGTCAGGTGAGGGTGATCGGAGCCTCGGCCAGGTGCGGGGTTAGGGGATTCTTGGGGGTCAGCCAGCTTGCTGTGGGGGACTGGTCGGGGTTGACCTGCCAGTCGCGGCTCACCCGGTCCACCGCCACCGGGTAGATGGTCAGCGTGCCGTCCGGGTCGATGCGCAGCCGGAGGAACGCCTTGGAGTCCTCGATGCCCTGGCCGGCGAACAGTTCGTTGGTGTTCACCCCGAAGGCTCCCGCGACCAGCAGATACGCCGCCACCAACTGGCTGGCCACCAGGCCGCTCACCGGGCCGTAGACGACCGCCGCGGCGACCGCCGGGAGTGGCCACGGCCAGTCGTAGAACGGCAGCGCCAACCAGGCCCAGGTGCCGGCGGCGGCCAGCCCGACGTGCGCCAGACCGTGGCTGACACCGAGGATCCAGTGCCGCGCGTGCCGCTTGCCACTCGCGCTGGGTGGCTTGGCGAACAAGGCCGCCGCCACCACGGTCACCAGCACCAGCACCACCAGCGGTACGGTGACGAGCCGCTGCGCGGTGGTGTCTGCCCAGTTCGCCACCGTCCCCGCCATGGCCAGCATCAGCAGCGCGTGCAGGGTGCCGAGCAGTGTGGTGAAGCCCGGATTGCGGAACGGCAGCCGGGGGAAGATGCCCCAGCCGTAGCGGCGGGAGCGGGCCGCGTCCGGATAGCGAGCCGCCAGGTCGTACGACTCGGTGCGGCTGGCCCGCCGGGCCAGGGTGTCCTGCGGCGGCACCTCGATGCGTTCCGGCAGCTTGTGCGTGGGGTAGAGGTAGGCGCCTCCACCGCCGCAGGTGATCAACTGGCGGTCCGCCGCGGCGTAGCGGGCGTAGTGGTGCAGGTCGCCCGAGAGCAGCAGCCGGACCTGGGCCCCGGTGGGGGCGATGATCGTGCGGATGAAGTAGTCGATCGAGTCGTACGCCTCCGGTTGTTCGGCGGCCTTGATCCAGGTCGGCGACGGTGCCGCGAGGATCACCTTCGACTCCGGGCCGAGCCGTCGCGCCACCTCGTCGAAGTAGGCCAACTGAGGGTCGTCCAGATACGAGCCGGACTGGTCGTCCACCCCGAGCAGCCACCAGCCGGCCGGCAACTCCACGGCGAAGTACGACCGGGACTGCCCGGTGCCCCAACCGCCGAAGTGCCGGTCCCGGGAGCGGACGAACAGCCGCAGGAAGGCGGTCAGACCGTCGTACCAGTCGTGGTTGCCGGGCACCGCGTAGAGGGTGGGCTGCTGCTGCGGTGGGGCCACCGGCAGGGCGGCCTGGTACGGGCCCTTGCACCGATCCTCGTACGAGGCGTAGGCCGCCGACGGGTACACCTGGTCGCCCCCCATCACGAGGGTCTGCGCCCGGGGCAGCCGGTGCCCGTCCACCGTCAGCTCCGGCTGGGCCAGCAGGTACGCCACCGAGTAGGTGGCGTTGAAGCCGTCACCCAGGTCGGCCACGTAGTCGAGCCAGAGCCCGCCGTCCTCCCCGACCTGGCGGAAGATGCCGTCGCCGAACGCGTTCTGCAGCTCGCGCTTGTCCAGGTACGCCCCGAAGAGCATCGCCAGCAACGTACGGATGCCGGTGCTGATCAGCAGGAACGGGGCCAGCCACGGCACCGGTTTGCGCGGCGTGAAGCCAAGCTCCACCGGGTCGGTGGTGCGAGGCCGGCGAGCGGCCCGCTCCCCGTTGGGGTGCCCGGCTGCCGGGTCCTGGTGATCGGGGTCGTCGAGGGGGGCGTGATCGTCGCTCACCCGCCGCAGCGTAGTCCCGCCCTCGATGATCTGTCGTCCGGCAAGGTGCAACTAGCGGCGTTTGTCCTGGTCGGTGACGCCGGGCCGGCAGGGGGTATCCCGTTCGGCCGGTGGCTGCGGGGTGCCGTACACTTGCTGATCGTTGCCGCCTTAGCTCAGTCGGCTAGAGCGACGCACTCGTAATGCGTAGGTCGACGGTTCGATTCCGTCAGGCGGCTCGGCACGGAAGCCCAGGTCAATGACCTGGGCTTCGCCGTTTCCCGAGGTCAACCACACCGCCGGTGCCGATCCCCGCTCACGCACACGACGTATCGCCGGCCGCTAGTCCGGCTTCGAAGGCGGCCAGGAAGTCCAGCAACTGACACCGGGCGGCGTGGTCGTGCGTGCGGTGATTCAGGAATGTCGACGTGACGCGGTGCGAGGGGTCCTTGACCACCTCGATCAGCTCGGCGAGTTGAAGCCGAGCCTCGACCACCGCGCTGAACCCGACCTGACGGCACCACGCCTCGATGAGGGCGGGATCGGTAGAGACGGCGTCGATCCCGCAGCACCCACGGACGCACTCGACCTCGCAAAAGATGATGCTCTTGCTCAGAGGCGATGGTATTTCGACCGACACGTCTGCCATCTCGTCACCCTCACTTGTCATGGCCCGGCATACGTGTGGTCAACATGGCATGGCTGCGGCGTGCTTGCTGACGAGCTCGTGCAGTCGATCGGGGTCGCCCAGCGCGCCGATCCCTCCTGAGCCCACGGAGACGTCCCTCGTATCCAGCGTGGCGGTGGCCCGGAGCGAGGGTACGTTTCGGCCCGCCCGGTCAACCATGACGAGCGCGGTGGCGGTGAATCCTTCCAGCAGGGACCTGAGAATCGTGTGGCTTGAGGACAGGTACTGCGCGACCAGCGCATCCACGAAGCCGACGAACACGTCGAGGTCAACCTCGTAGTCGTCTGCCCGCATCGGGCCGATCCCGGTCGGCACGTCAACCAGCTCAGCGACTGCCTTGCTGGTGCGGACGAACAACTCGGCCACTCGATTGGAAGGGTTCCACAGGACGAGGTCGCCCGCCTGGAAGTACTGACTCATATCCCGATGATCGCGGGTGGTGTCCCCGGTGCTCGGTGCCGGGGGCTGTGGGGCCGCCTGCCCCCGGCGTCACGGAAACCCTGGCGGCCCTGCGCGCCCTCGACGCACGACTGACCACTGGGCCCGACCAACTCATCGTGCCGGTGATCGAACGTTCGTCGAACCGGGACACCGGCTGCCCCGCCCGATAGTCATATGTTCAGCAGGCCACCGTTGCGTAGGGCGTCGTCCTTGATCGCGATGAGGTTCGCGGAGACGTACGGAATGTTGTGCGTTTTGTGCCATTCGCTTGGGAAGTATGTGACCAGCCTCGACGCCTGGAATCGGCATTTGATTTCAGGTACGAATCGGGAATATTTGGCGTCCGTGAAATACCAGAACGAGTTTTCGTTGTAGAACGCGACATGCGTCGGGTCCTGGTAGGCGCCCCGACCGTCGGTGCTGGGTGTCAGAGAGAGCAGCATTCCGTTCGGCGCGAGGAGCCGGTACAACTCGTTGAACATGGCGATCTTGTCCGGAACGTGTTCCAGGAAATCCGCCGCCCGAATGACCCCGACGCTGTTGTCCGGCAGGTCAACGCCCTTGGTCACGTCGCAGACCATGTCGACGCCCAACCCGTCGTGGTAGTCCAGACCCAGATACCCCTCCGGCTTGTTGTGGGCCGCGCCGAGGTCGAGTGCCAAGAGCCCTTGTCGCCGTGACCAGGCCAGTGCATTCTGTTGAATGCTCCGGTCGTAGATCTCTACAGTGCGCTGTTGGATGCGGGCGTTGACATCCGGGATGCGCTGCGTGTTCTTGGCATGCATACGCTGCAGGTACAGGCATTTCTGAATGTGGTGAAACTCGCTCACCTGGTAGATCCGAGCCATGAGATCGGCGTCGTCCGCCACGTCGAGCGACGCGTCGTATCCGCCGACCTTCTCATAGATGTCCCGGCGAAAGGCCCGGACGTGGTTCGGTGCGTACCAGATGTAGCTCACATTATGTGGCGTCGGCGGCAACGCCCGGCAGACCAACACCTCGCGGCCGTCCACCTTCTCGTCGTAGTGCCGCCAGCCGAATGCACTCGCGAAACGGTCTTCGCAGCGGCCCCCGTCCTCCTGGATCTGCGCTGTGTCGCTGTAGACGAACCCCGCCTCCGGGTTGGAATCGAAGGCGTCGACGATTTCTTGCAGACAGTCGCTGCTGAGCAGATCGTCGTCGTCCAGCTCGACCAAGATGTCCCCGGCAGCCTCGGCGCAGGCGTGCCTCTTCACGGCGCCAACGCCGCTCAGGCTGTCCTGGACGATGAGCCGGATCCGATCGTCGTGCATCTCGGGCCGCCAACGAGACCCCTGGTTGAGAACGACCACCCATTCCCAGTCAGTGAAGGTCTGCGCGACCAATGATCGGAAACATTCGTCGATAAAACGGGTGCGGTTGCTTCCGGTGAAGACCGTTACGCGCGGTGTGTGCATTGATCCACTCACCTACCCGTCCGAGCCGATGACGAAGCGGCCGGGACCGCACGGTACTTCGCCGGGACGGATGAGGTGAGCTTCTTGTCGAGCCGGATCGCCGCCTTGAAGGCGTCCCGCGCTGCTGCGTCGTCACCCGATTGGGACAGTAGTAGGCCCAGTCGAAGGTAGGCGGTTGACGACTTGTTGTCGATCGACACAACCTTGCGGTAGATGTCCATCGACGTCGTCGGTTCCTTACTTTCCAAAACAATGGCCTTGTTGTAGAGGGCCGGCTTGTAGGTGGCGTCGGCGGCCAAAGCCTTATCGTAGTTGCTGATCGCCTCGTCGGCCTGGTTGCGCGACTGGGCGATGAAGCCCAGGTTGAACCAGGCGAACTTGTTGTTGGACTCGGCGGCCACCACCTTATCGAAGGTGGCCTTCGCCTCGTCAAAGTTGCCGGCTTGGCCCTGCTCGACGCCGAGCTTCAGCAAATCCGCCGGTGCGGCTGCGGTGTCGGTGCCGCCGTTCGCCTTGTCGCTGGTGCCGGACTTGCTGGTCTCTGCCTTCTCAGGAGACTTATCGCTGCATGCCGCGACTCCCGTCAGCAGGACCGCACCACACGCGAGTGACCCGAATATCTGACGCACGTTCATTCCTTCTCCTTGACGGTAACGGGGCGGTCCGACTCGCTGTTCGGCCGGTTGGCGTTGCTACTGTTGGCCGTCGCCCGGCCCGACGCGTTGTCCGGAGCCGTTAACGCCACCGGTGTGGTGAGAGAGATGCAGGACACCCAGATGTCGGCACCTCCGCCGGTGAAGGTGAACTGATAGCCACTGGTCGAGAGTGGCTGGATCAGCACCGGGTTCACGCCCGCACCCGAGAGCTGATATCCGGTTCCGACGGCAATGTCTCCGGGCACACATCCGAAATTGACGGGAGTGTCCGCAATCACGGTAAGTGGGCCCTGAATGTAAGCGGACTGAATACCGTTGGCCGGCAAACCCTGCGGGCCCTGCGCACCTTGAGCGCCCGTGTCACCCTGTGGTCCCTGGATTCCCTGCGCACCTTGGGCTCCGGTCTGGCCTTGGGCGCCCTGGAAACCTTGGGCACCTTGGATTCCCTGAGCGCCTATGTCGCCTTGTGCGCCGGTGTCTCCCTGAGCACCTTGAGCGCCGGTGTCGCCCTGGCTGCCTTGGGTGCCTTGGAAGCCTTGAGCGCCTTGTGCGCCGGTGTCGCCCTGCGTGCCTTGGATGCCTTGAGCGCCGGTGTCGCCCTGGGCGCCTTGGGCGCCCGGCGTGCCGGCCTCGCCTTGGGTGCCTTGGAGGCCTTGAGCACCTTGTGCGCCGGTGTCGCCCTGCGTGCCTTGAGCGCCGGTGTCGCCCTGGGCGCCCTGGGCGCCCTGGGCGCCCGGCGTGCCGGCCTCGCCTTGAGTGCCTTGGAGGCCTTGGGCGCCTTGACTTCCCTGCGAGCCTATGTCGCCTTGAGCGCCGGTGTCACCCTGCGCGCCTTGGATGCCTTGTGCGCCGGTGTCGCCCTGAACGCCCTGGGCGCCTGGAGTGCCGGCCTCGCCTTGAGCGCCTTGTGCGCCGATGTCGCCCTGGGCGCCCTGGGCGCCTTGGGCGCCCGGCGTGCCGGCGTCGCCTTGGGTGCCTTGGAGGCCTTGAGCGCCTTGTGCGCCGGTGTCGCCTTGGGCGCCCTGGGCGCCTGGAGTGCCGGCCTCGCCTTGAGCGCCTTGTGCGCCGATGTCGCCCTGCGTGCCTTGGATGCCTTGTGCGCCGGTGTCGCCCTGGGCGCCTTGAGCGCCCGGAGTGCCGGCCTCGCCTTGGGTGCCTTGGAGGCCTTGGGCGCCTTGGGCGCCTTGTGCGCCCTGGGCGCCTGGAGTGCCGGCCTCGCCTTGAGCGCCTTGTGCGCCGATGTCGCCCTGCGCACCCTGGGCGCCCGGCGTGCCGGCCTCGCCTTGGGTGCCTTGGAGGCCTTGGGCGCCTTGGCTTCCCTGCGTGCCTATGTCGCCTTGAGCGCCGGTGTCGCCCTGCGTGCCTTGGAGGCCTTGTGCGCCGGTGTCGCCCTGGCTGCCTTGGGTGCCTTGGAAGCCTTGAGCGCCTTGTGCGCCGATGTCGCCCTGCGCACCCTGGGCGCCCGGCGTGCCGGCCTCGCCTTGGGTGCCTTGGAGGCCTTGGGCGCCTTGGCTTCCCTGCGTGCCTATGTCGCCTTGAGCGCCGGTGTCGCCCTGCGTGCCTTGGAGGCCTTGTGCGCCGGTGTCGCCCTGGCTGCCTTGGGTGCCTTGGAAGCCTTGAGCGCCTTGTGCGCCGATGTCGCCCTGCGCACCCTGGGCGCCCGGCGTGCCGGCCTCGCCTTGGGTGCCTTGGAGGCCTTGGGCGCCTTGGCTTCCCTGCGTGCCTATGTCGCCTTGTGCGCCGGTGTCGCCCTGCGTGCCTTGGATGCCTTGTGCGCCGGTGTCGCCCTGAACGCCCTGGGCGCCTGGAGTGCCGGCCTCGCCTTGAGCGCCTTGTGCGCCGGTGTCGCCCTGCGTGCCTTGAGCGCCTTGTGCGCCGGTGTCGCCCTGGGCGCCTTGAGCGCCTTGTGCGCCGGTGTCGCCCTGGGCGCCTTGAGCGCCTTGTGCGCCGGTGTCGCCTTGGGTGCCTTGGATGCCTTGTGCGCCGGTGTCGCCCTGGGCGCCTTGAGCGCCCGGCGTGCCGGCCTCGCCTTGGGTGCCTTGGA
>NZ_JBAKHW010000024.1:0-13035 GCF_036906815.1 Micromonospora sp. CPCC 205539
AGCGCCTTGTGCGCCGGTGTCGCCTTGGGCGCCTTGAGCGCCCGGCGGGCCGGCCTCGCCTTGGGTGCCTTGGAGGCCTTGAGCGCCTTGTGCGCCGGTGTCGCCTTGGGCGCCTTGAGCGCCCGGCGGGCCGGCCTCGCCTTGGGTGCCTTGGAGGCCTTGAGCGCCTTGTACGCCGGTGTCGCCTTGGGCGCCCTGGGCGCCTGGAGTGCCGGCCTCGCCTTGAGCGCCTTGTGCGCCGATGTCGCCCTGCGCACCCTGGGCGCCCGGCGTGCCGGCCTCGCCTTGAGTGCCTTGGAGGCCTTGGGCGCCTTGGCTTCCCTGCGTGCCTATGTCGCCTTGTGCGCCGGTGTCGCCCTGCGTGCCTTGGAGGCCTTGTGCGCCGGTGTCGCCCTGGGCGCCCTGGGCGCCTTGGAAGCCTTGAGCGCCTTGTGTGCCGATGTCGCCTTGAGCGCCTTGAGCGCCTGGAGTGCCGGCCTCGCCTTGGGTGCCTTGGAGGCCTTGAGCGCCTTGTGCTCCGGTGTCGCCCTGCGCACCCTGGGCGCCCGGCGTGCCGGCCTCGCCTTGAGTGCCTTGGAGGCCTTGGGCGCCTTGGCTTCCCTGTACGCCTATGTCGCCTTGTGCGCCGGTGTCGCCCTGGGCGCCTTGAGCGCCCGGCGTGCCGGCCTCGCCTTGAGCGCCTTGGAGGCCTTGAGCGCCTTGAGCGCCGGTGTCGCCCTGCGTGCCTTGAGTGCCTTGAAGGCCTTGAGCGCCTTGTACGCCGGTGTCGCCCTGGGTGCCTTGAGCGCCCGGAGTGCCGGCCTCGCCCTGGGCGCCTTGGAGGCCTTCAGCGCCTTGTGCGCCGGTGTCGCCCTGCGCACCTTGGAGGCCTTGAGCGCCCGTGTCGCCCTGAGCGCCCGGAGTGCCGGCGTCGCCTTGGAGGCCTTGAGCGCCTTGAACGCCCGTGATCCCCCGAGCGCCGGTGTCGCCGGTGTCGCCTTGGGCGCCCTGGCTTCCCTGCGAGCCAATGTTGCCCTGCGCACCTTGTGCGCCCGTGTTGCCCTGCGCACCTTGAGCACCTGAAGCGCCGGCATTGCCCTGCGCACCTTGAGCACCTGAGGCGCCCTGGATCCCCTGCGCCCCGATGTTGCCCTGCACACCTTGAGTTCCGGCGTCGCCTTGAGCGCCGGTCCTGCCCTGGGCACCTTGAGCGCCCGCGTCGCCTTGAGCACCCTGGGCACCCTGGGGGCCTTGGGCGCCCTTGGAGCCATCCTGATGGCCCTGCTTAGGCCCCTTGCCCCCGTCGTGCCCACCCCAGGGGCCTTGCCAGCCCTGCGGGCCGCACTCGGGTGGCAATCCAGGGTGGTGGTCTGGCGAATCGTCTGGTCCGCCGCCGTCTTGGCGGACAGTGGACAAGGACGACGGCCACCCGCCGCCGTGCTGGCCGAGCGGACCAGGCGTACCGACGTGCACGCCCTGGGAGGACGACGTCGCCTCCGCGGGGTGCGCTGCGGCTGCGGGCCCACCCGTCATCCCGACTACCAGCAGGGCAGAGCTCAGCCCTGAAGCGGCGCGGCCCTGCTTCAGCGCTCGCCGCAGCCGTCGGTTGTTGCTCATGACCCCTCCAGAGAGCCACCCCGGATGCACCCAGAGCTACCTGCTAGTGACACATAGTTATCTACGGACGAGTTGTAGCGTATTCGACCGATTCATCTAATGAGTTAGGTTCTCGCGCAGCTAGATGAATTCGAATAAAGTGGACTGTCTTTCACGATTGGTTGCATAAGCCGTCTCGGATCTGTGCGCGAGCCGCTCATCCTCAGGGCTCGCCACACTCGACGATGGTTCGCCGTCACGGCCTGAAGGTTTGGCCGGCCAGTCGACCGGCCCTGCGGTGGCCGTACCCGTCGGGCGCGCCTACGCCTGAGCGAATGCGAGTGAGTCTCTACGCTGCTAGGCGCACCGAATGCGGGAACGCCGCCGGGTGCGGCAGACAACGAGCCGCCGAGGCCGCCAGCCGCCAGCCGGCAGGCAACGAGCCGCCGAAACCGTCGGTGGTGGCGGCTACGGTCCACTGGTGACCGTGATCACCGATGCCACCGAAGCGCTGCCCACCCCCGCCGAGGAGGCCCGGTTCTGGGCGCTCATCGAGTCGGCCTGGGCGGCGCTCGGCGCGGAGCCCTTGGCGCTGCGGCGGGCCCTCGTCGAGCGTGACCCTGACGGCAGTGAGGATGACGACGAGCCGTACGCGATCGATGCCTGGCTGGGCCCGTTCCTGGACCGCCTCCGACAGCTCAGCACCGAGTTGTCCGCACAGGAGTTGACCGACCACGACCGGGTGCTGGAACGCAAGCTGCACGACATCGACCGGGAAGACATCCACGAGATGACCGACGGCTCGGACGACGGCTTTCTCTACTGCCGGGGCTTCATCGTCGCTCTCGGTCGGGAGTACTACGAGGCGGTTCACGCCAGGCCCGCCCTCGCGGTGCTCGACGCCGAGTGCGAGAGCATGTGCTACTTCTTCGCCCACCTGCACAACGAGCGGTTCGGCGCCTGGCCGGAGACCGGCTCCGGCATCTCCCGGGAGTCGTTCGGCAATCCCGTCGGCTGGGCGGCCTGACCGGAGGGCCGGATCAGGCGTAGATGGTCTTGGCGTACTCCGGGCCGTAGTGCCGTTCGAGGTCCTCCAGGCTCTCAGCCGGCGCCTCGACCTCCTTGATCAGCCGAGCTCGAGACGGCAGCAGCTCCGGCTGCCAGGTCTCTGGCTGCCACAGCGCGGACCGCAGGAACGCCTTGGTGCAGTGGTAGAAGATCTGCTCGATCTCCACCACCACCGCGAGGATCGGGCGGTGCCCCTTGACCACCATCTCGTCGAACCAGGGCGCGTCGCGTACCAGCCGTGCCCGTCCGTTGATTCGCAGCGTGTCGGGCCGCCCCGGGATCATGAAGATCAACCCGACGTGCGGGTTGTCGAGGATGTTGCGGTAGCCGTCGGCCCGCTTATTGCCCGGCCGCTCCGGCAGCGCGATGGTCGTCTCGTCCAGCACCAGGGCGAACCCGGCCGGGTCGCCCTTGGGTGACACGTCGCAGGTGCCGTCCGCACCGGCCGTGGCCACCAGGCAGAACGGCGCCGCGGCCAGCCACTGCCGGTCCCGTTCGTGCAGCCGGGTGCGCTCCTTGATGACAGCGCGGGGAGCCGGCGCGCCCAGCAACTCGCGCAGTTCCTCGTGGGAGGTGATCTCCACCGTCACGTGATCCTCCTCCAGCCGTTGATCCGGGTGGCGGCGCCACCGTCCGACGGCCTCGCCCGTCAGCCTACGGCCCGACCAGCGCGAGGTTTGCCCCCCGAAATCCGGGGGTACGGCGTCACCGACGCGCGCCCATGCAGCCGACCAGTGGAGGCCGGGATGGAGAGCCGACTCAAGGTGCTGGGGCATCCCGTCCACCCGATGCTGGTCATGTTCCCGGTCGCGCTGTTGGCCACGGCGGTGCTGTTCGACCTGGTGGACACCGTCGGCGGGCCCGACTTCCTCGGCGAGGTCGCGTACTGGAACATCACGGTCGGTCTGATCGGCGGCCTGCTCGCCGCCGTGGCCGGCTCGTTCGACCTGCTGGCGATTCCCACCGGCACCCGGGCCAAGCGGGTGGGTCTGCTGCACGCCGCCGCGAACATCGCGGTGATCCTGCTCTTCGCCGCCGTCTGGGTGGTCCGGCTCAACGCGGAGTCCCGGGCCGCCGGCGGTGCCCTGGTCGCCATCGAGGTGGTCGCGGTGGCCATCCTCGGCATCAGCGCCTGGCTCGGTGGGGAGCTGGTCGACCGGCTCGGCGTGGGCGTCGACCGCGACGCCGGCCTGGACGCGCCCAGCTCACTGCGGCCGCCCACGGCCGCCCGGCAGATCGGAGAGGTGCGATGAGCGAGCAGACCGGCGGCTTCGGCCGGGGCTGGCGGGGTCGGCAGCAGGGCTGGGACCCGATGGGCGAGCTGCAGTCGCTGCGTGCCGAGCTGAGCCGACTGGTCGGCGGTCGGGCCGGCACTTCCGACGTCGAGCTGACCGAGACCGCGGACGGCTGGGAGGTCGTCGTCCGGCTGCCCGGGGTGGCGCCGGAAGAGGTGGCGGTCGAGCTGGACGACCGGGAGCTGTGCGTACGCGCCCGCTCCGAGGCGGAGGTCAACGCCGACCAGGGCATCCCGGGCGGCTTCGAGACCCGTGGCTTCGAGTACCGCATCGACCTGCCGTCCCGCGTCGACCCGGAGTCCATCGACGCGGTGATGGACCACGGTCTGCTCCGGGTCCGGCTGCCCCGGGCGGCCCGGCCCACGCCGCGCACCATCACCGTCGGCCGCACCGGGCCGCGCTCCGGCGACCTTCCCGGGGGTACGCCGGTGCTGGCCGACCCCGCCGCGGACCGGGAGCTGCACCACCCGGACACCGTCGGCGGCTTCGGCCGGCCGTAACGGGATCGCGTGGTCACCCCGTCCCTGCTCGGCTCGACGGCCGAGCGCGTACCCGATGTGCAGCGGATCGCGGTGCTACGGGCCAACGCGCTCGGCGACTTGATCTTCATCCTGCCGGCGCTGGACGCGCTGCGGGCCGCGTACCCGAAGGCCGAGATCGTGCTGCTCGGCGCGCCGTGGCACGCGAAGCTCTGGCGCGACCGGCCCGGCCCGGTGGACCGGGTGCTGGTGGTGCCACCGGCACCCGGCATCCGCCAGCCGGACCCGGGTGAGCCGGAGTCGGCACTGGACGACTTCCTGGAGGCGGCGAGCGGCGAGGGCTTCGACCTGGCGGTGCAGCTCCACGGTGGCGGCGCCAACTCCAATTCGCTGGTCAGCCGCCTCGGTGCGCGGGTCACCGTGGGGCTACGCGCCGAGGACGCGCCGCCGCTCGATCGTTGGGTCCGCTACGTCTACTACCAGCAGGAGATCATCCGCTACCTGGAGGTGGTCGCCCTGGCGGGTGCGCCGGTGACCACCATCGTGCCGACGCTGGCGGTTACCGACGCCGACCGGGCCGAGGCGGCCCAGGTGCTCGGCCCGCCGGTCCGGCCCCGGGTGGCGTTGCATCCGGGCGCCAGCGACACCCGCCGCCGTTGGCCGGCCGACCACTTCGCCGAGGTGGCCCGTGGGCTGCACGGGGACGGCTACGAGGTGCTGGTCACCGGCACGCCCGCCGAACGGGAGGTCGTGGATCGGGTGGTCGCGGCAGCGGGGGTGCCGGTCCGGCCGCTGGTGGGCACACTCAGCCTCGGCGGGCTGGCCGGCTGCTACGCCGGTTGCGGGCTGGTCATCTCCAACGACACCGGCCCTCTGCACCTGGCCGCCGCGGTGGGCGCTCCGACGGTCGGCATCTACTGGGTCGGCAACCTGATCAACGGCGGAAACCCGCTGCGCGCCCGACACCGGCCGATCTGCTCCTGGACGGTGCACTGCCCGGTCTGTGGGGTGGACTGCACGCCCGGCATCTACCCTCACCGGCCCGGCGACGGCGAATGCCCGCACCGCGACTCGTTCGTCGCCGACGTCCCGGTGATCGAGGTGCTGGAAGCGGCCCGCGACCTGCTCGCCGTGTGAGGCTCAGGCCGGCTGCGCGGCGTCCTCGTCGGCGAGCACGACCTCCCAGGCCTCCACGTCCCGGTCGGTGACCGTGGTGGGGGACTCCAGGTGGTGCGCGCCGCTGGGCAGGATGCCGGCGCCGCCGTGGCGGGCCAGCACCGAGAGCTGGGCAGCCACGTCCTCGCCCTGGTGTTTCTCCTGCACCCGCCGCCAGAAGTCGAAGCCACCGGAGTCCACGAGCTTGGCCCGGTCGTACAGCACGCACCCGCCGATCCAGGAGACCTTGTACGCCCGCCACGCCCCCGGCGGCAGCGCCAGCTGCTCGGTGACGTGCAGCAGGTTGGCCGCCGAATGGATCCGGGCGCGATTCCACTCTGGTGTGCCCGGCCGGATCCGCTCCGGGACGGGTCGGTCGATCCACTCCTCGTAGTGCCCGTGGGTCTCCGGTCGTACGTCATCGCTGTACGAGAGCCCGTGTACGCCGTTGCCGACGAAGCCGCAGCCCAGCTCGTCGAGCGCGGTGACCAGCCGCCGCAGCGTCCCCGGCTCGAGCCAGATGTCGTCGTCGAGGTTGAGCACGTACCGGGCGGCCGAGGCGGCCAGCAGGTACGCCCGGTGCTCGGCCAGCCCTCGCCTCGGCAGCCGACGGGTCAGCAACACCGGGTGGCCTCGCTGACGCAGCGCCCGGACCATGGTGGCCGCGGCGGGGTGGGCGAAAGCCGGCTCCCCGTCGGACTGGTCGCTGACCACGACCCCGAAGCCGGGCACCCCCTCCTGGGCGGCGAGCCCGGCCAGGGTGACCGCCAGTTCGGCGGGCCGGTTGCGGGTCGGGATCAGGACGTCGACCAGCCGGTCGACGCGGAACGCCGCCGACGTGTCGAGGTCGAGGGGCCGGTTCACGACGGTCGGGTGCTCAGCGACGGGTCGGGCTCGCGGTCCTGACTGTGCGCTCTGATCCGCTCGATGATCGCCGAGGTGGAGCGGTCCGGGACGTACCCGAGGGTGCGTACCTGGCCGCCCAGCCGGCGCACCAGCGGCGCCTCCGGCACCAGCTCCGGCGGGTAGTCCCCACCCTTGACGTAGACGTCCGGCCGGACCGCCTCGATCAGCGCGGTTGGTGAATCCTCCTCGAATACCACCACGTGGTCCACGCACGACAGCGCGGCGAGCAGGGCACCCCGGTCCTCGACGGGGTTGACCGGTCGGTCCGGGCCCTTCAACCGGCGTACGCTGCCGTCCGAATTGACCGCCACGATGAGCAGGTCGCCCAGCGCGCGGGCCTGCTCCAGGTACCGCACGTGCCCTCGGTGCAGCACGTCGAAGCACCCGTTGGTGAACACCACCGACCGTCCGGCGTCGCGATACTCGGCGACGATCGCGTCCAGCTCGTCGGTCCCGACCAGCACCGGATGGCCGGTCGTCTCGGGCGGCAGGTCGAGCGCGGTCAGCAGGTCCTCCCGACGGCACACACAGGTGCCGGTGTCGGACACGGTGATGGTGGCCGCCAGTTGGGCGAGCTGGGCGGCGGTGGGCAGCGGCGCGTCGGCGGCCAGGGCCAGCGTCATCGCCGCCAGGTACGCGTCCCCGGCTCCCACGGCGTGACTCGCCGGCACCGGGGTGCTGTGGCTGCGCCGCGGCTCACCGTCGGCGCCACCGACCACCGCACCCTCGGTGTCCAGGGTCACCGCCACCACATCGGCGCCGGTGTGCGCCCGCAGCTCGGCGAGGCGCGACTCGGCCAGTACGGCCCGGTCGATGCCCGCCCCGGCCTCGGTGTTCACCGTGACACCGGTGCCCGTGACGCTGAGCCCGTCGCCGGTGAGGGCCACCCGCCCCTCGCCCGGGGTGGGCTCGCCGAGCGGCCCCGGACGGCCGCTCCGCGACAGGTCAGGGCCACTGCCGGTGTGTGCCTCGTCCGCGCCGGCTTCGGTGGTGCCGCCGTCGGCGTGGGCCCCGCCCGGTGCGGCGCCGACAGTCAGCTCGGACGGCCCGTCGGCCGGATCGACGTCAGGGTGTTCCAGGTGCAGTTCGGTGCCGGCCGGTGGACGGGTCGCACCGGCGGCCCGGGCCAGCAGCCGGGTCGCCTCGGCGAAGCTCGGGGTCACCACGGTCGGGGCGAGGCCGTGCCAGTCGGCGAGGTCATGGGCGTCCAGCGCGACCGTGGCGTAGCGCTCCCGCTGCTCGACCAGCCAGGCGCGGATCGGCGCGGACAGGGCACCCAGGCCGTAGTCGCAGACCACCAGGGTCGGTGCCGCACCGTTGGCGGCGGCGCGCAGTTCCTCCGTGGCGCAGTCCAACGCGGTGAGCAGCCGGGTCACCGCGTCCGGGTCGAGCGCGTCGTCCGGGTCGCCGGAGTCCTCCCGCAGCAGGATCTGGTTGCCGGCCAGCATCCGCCGCTTCACCGGCGTGGGCCGACCAGGCTGGTTGACCGTACGGTCCCAGACGCCGGCCCGGTCCAGACAGTCGTGCAACTCGTCGCCGGCCACGTCGGCGCCGACCGGTGCCACCAGCACCGCCCGCCCACCGAGCGCGGCGACGTTGACCGCGGTGTTCGCGGCCCCGCCCGCGGCGGAGATCCGACGGCGCAGGGTGAGGACCGGCGCCGGTGCCTCCCGGCAGAGTCGTTCGGAGTCGGCGAACCGCCACTCGTCCAGCATCGCGTCGCCGACGATCAGGACCGGGCGCCCGAGCCAGCTCTCCACGACGGTGGCGAGCCGGCGCTGTTCCGCTGCTGCTCCTGCCATGCCTCCCCGGGTCCCCAGCGCCTTCTGGGTCAAACCCTGCGCCCGACGCGGTCGCGGCGTCGCCGGACGGGGGCGTTTCGGTCGTATGGGCGGGGGAAGGGAATTCAGGTACCCCGGAGAGGAGATGCATCGAGATGGCAGCAACGACACTGCAGGGCAAGCGGATCGCCTTCCTGGCCGCCGACGGCGTCGAGGAGATCGAGTACGTCCAGCCGCGCAAGGCGGTGGAGAGCGCCGGCGCGACGGTGGATCTGGTCTCGGTCGAGCCCGGTTCCATCCAGTCGTTCAACCACCTGGACCAGTCCAAGAAGTACGACGTGGACGTCACCGTGAACAAGGCGGACGCCGACAGCTATGACGCGCTGGTGTTGCCCGGCGGAGTGGCGAACCCGGACTTCCTGCGTACCGACCCGGACGCCGTCCGCTTCGTGCGGGCGTTCTTCGACGCGGGCAAGCCCGTCGGGGTGATCTGCCACGGCCCGTGGACGCTCATCGAGGCGGACGTGGTCCGGGGCCGCCGGATCACGTCCTGGCCCAGCCTGCGTACGGACCTGACCAACGCTGGCGCCACCTGGGTGGACGAGGAGTGCGTCACCGACGGCAACCTGACCAGCAGCCGCAAGCCCGACGACCTCCCCGCCTTCTGCGCAAAAATCACCCAAACCTTCGCGTAAACCCTGCCACCGGACCGTCCCACCCCGACCCTGTTGATCATGAGGTTGGCGGGCGAATCTGCTGCTTGCGGCCCCGCTAACCTCATGATCAACCAAGGGTGGGGTGGGACGGTTTTCCTGATTCGGCGCATGTTTCGCGACGGTCGGGAAAGAAGCGACATGACCACCGAAGCCTCCGCAGCGCCGGTGCTGAATCGCCAGCAGATCCGGCTGCTCATGATCGGCCTGATGACCGGCCTGCTGCTGGCCGCCCTCGACCAGACCATCGTCGGTACGGCTCTGCCGACCATCGTCGGAGAGTTGGGCGGGATCAACCACTACTCCTGGGTGGTCACCGCGTACCTGCTCGCCTCGACCGCGTCGACGCCGCTCTACGGCAAGATGGCCGACCTGTTCGGACGCCGCCCGGTCTTTCTCTTCTCGATCGGCACGTTCCTGGTTGGCTCGCTGCTGGCCGGATTGTCGCAGAACATGACCCAGTTGATCATCACACGAGGCATCCAGGGTCTCGGCGCGGGTGGTCTGCTGACGCTGGCGTTCACCATCATCTCGGACGTGGTCTCACCTCGGGAGCGTGGCCGCTACCAGGGCCTGTTCGGTGCTGTCTTCGGAATCTCGTCGGTGGCCGGGCCGCTGGTCGGTGGTTACTTCGCCGAGACCGACTGGCGATGGATCTTCTACATCAACGTGCCGCTGGCGATCTTGGCCATCGTGGTCTGCTACCACGTGATGCGGCTGATCCCGTTCGAGCGCCGGGAGCACGCGATCGACTGGCTCGGCGCCGGCCTGCTGGTCATCGGGGTGAGCAGTCTCCTGCTCGCGCTGAGCTGGGGTGGCAACGAGTACGCCTGGGGCTCCGGCGTGATCATCGGGCTCTTTGCGGTTGGTGCGGTGCTGGGGGTGCTCTTCGTGCTCCAGGAGGCCCGCGTGGCGGAGCCGATCCTGCCGCTGAGGCTGTTCCGCAGCGCCACCTTCGCGCTGGCCAACTCGGCCCTCTTCATCATCGGTCTGGTGATGTTCGGGTCGATCATCTTCATCCCGCTCTACCTGCAGATCGTCAAGGGCGCCTCGCCGACCCGCAGTGGTCTGCTGATGCTGCCGATGATGGCCGGCATCATCATCACCTCGATCCTGACCGGCCGAGCGATGAGCCGGATCGGCCGGTACAAGTGGTTCCCGGTGGCCGGCTCGGTGCTCCTGTTGATCGGCATGTTCCTGTTCACCCGGCTGGAGGTGGGCACCTCGCTTTGGCTCGCCTTCGGTTACATGGTGGTGATCGGCGTCGGGCTGGGCCTGTGCATGCAGTCGCTGATCCTGGCGGTGCAGAACGCGATCGCCGTACGCGACCTGGGCGCCGGCACGTCATCGGCGACCTTCTTCCGATCGCTGGGCGGTTCGTTCGGGGTGGCGATCCTCGGCACGGTGCTCTCGACCCGGCTGAGCAGCGGGCTGGCCGACCGGCTGCCCGGCGCGATCGCCCAGCTCCCGCCGCAGCAGCAGGCCGCCGTGGCGGCGAGCGGCGGCACCAACATTTCGATCAACGATCCGGCCACCATCGCGGCCCTGCCCGGTGCGGTACGCGCGGCCATCCAGGGCGCTTTCGTCGACGCGCTGGACATGGTCTTCCTGACCGCTGGTCTGGTCGCGATCGTGGCGGTGGCGGTCACTCTGGCGCTGCCCAACAGCCAACTGCGGGGTGCCGGCCCGCAGGGCGCCGTCGGCGGCGCCGACCCGCTCGGCGGCGAGGCTCCGGCGCCCGGCGGCAAGCCGCTGACCCGTGAATCGAAGGACGAGGCCGTCGCCGACATGGAGGCCAAGTCCCAGACGATGATCTGACCGCGTCCGCCGACCGCCCCGGACTGCTCCGGGGCGGTCGCGTCATCCGGCTACGAGGCGTAGCGGCTGCGCGCGGTGGTTGTCGAGGCGGTCGAGCGCGGCGGATGTCGCCGCGTCGGCGGGCAGGTGAACGATCAGACGCTGGTCGTCGTCCGCGGAAAGGTCGAGGGTCTCGTACGCGAGCCGGAGCATGCCCGCCTCGGGATGGGCCAGACGGAAGATGCCGCTGGCCTTCGCCAGGCCGGGAACCGTGTCGACGCGACGGGTGAAGGGATCGCCCGCGGTGACGGTCAACTCGTCCGCCAGGGCGGCCATCGGCGGGTACGCCCGGAACGGGCCCTGCTTGAGGGCGGCGACCTGCTCGTCGGCCACGTGGTCCCAGTCGGGGTACGCGTCGCGTGCCCGAGCGTCGGTAAGGACGAAGCGAGCGAGGTTGGGCTGTGTCGCGTCCAGCAACCCGATCGGTCTGACCAGCCGTTCGTAACCGACGGTGTGGGCGAGGATGTCGCCGAGCTGGTTGAGCAGCACCGCCGGCGTGGGTTCGAGGCGGTCGAGCAGCGCCTGCACGGTCGGACGCACCTCACCTGTCGGGGTGGCGTGGCCCCGGCAGTTGAAACCGGGATCGGCCGCCTTGGTGAGGCGGTGCAGGTGGAGGCGTTCGTTCCAGGTCAACCGGAGCGCGTTGGCGAGCGCCGCGAGCACCTGCGCAGACGGCCGGCGGTCGCGGCCCTGCTCGAGTCTCGTGACGTACTCGACGCTCACGTCGGCGAGGGCCGCCACCTCGGAACGGCGTAGCCCGGGAGCGCGGCGGCGCGGCCCGGCGGGCAACCCCACCTCGGCTGGCGTCACCGCCTCGCGGTGGACGCGCAGGAAAAGCCCAAGCTCGTTGTCGCTCACCATCCGAACGTAACAACGTCGGCCGTCGGGATGGTGTCCCTGCCACTACCAGTCTCAGACCGGCCTCCCTGGCCTCCTGCGATGTCACGACCGTTGGGGACAGCGCTCGACAACGGTCGATCGCGATCCCCTGGCTGGTAGGAGCTGACAATCATGAGTCGTACGGTTGCGGTCATCGGCGGCGGTTACGGCGGTGTGGCGGTTGCCAAGGCGCTGGAGTCCGAGCTGGATGTCGTCCTCATCGATCCCCGGGACGCGTTCGTCAACGTTGCGGGATCCCTGCGGGCGCTGACCCAGCCCGACTGGGCGGGCAACGTTTTCTTCCCCTTCGACACGCTGCTCACGCGGGGCACGGTCATTCGTGATCGAGCCGTCTCGGTGGATCCTGGCGGGGTCACTCTGGCGTCGGGTCAGCGTGTCGCGGCGGACTATCTGGTCCTGGCGACCGGCTCCAGCTACGCCTACCCGGCTAGACCCGACGCCGACTCCGTCGAAGGGGCGCTCGACGACCTGCGCCAGACCCACAAGGAGTTGGCCGGTGCCGAGCGGGTGCTGATCCTCGGCGCCGGGCCGGTCGGGTTGGAGTTGGCCGGTGAGATCAAGGAGATGTGGCCGGAGAAGCACGTGACCGTCATCGATCCGGCCGAGCGACTGGTGCCCGACTTCAAGCCGGAGATGCGCGATGACCTGCACCGGCAGCTCGACGAACTGGGCATCCAGGTGCGGCTGGGCACCGATCTGACCACGCCGTTGGCGACCGAGGCCGGTCGAGCCGCGACCTTCTCCGCCACCACCACCGACGGCGACGAGATCACCGCCGATATCTGGTTCCGCGCCTTCGGCCTGCGCATCAACAGCGACTACCTCGCCGACGGCCGGCTCACCACGCTCACCTCGCAGGGACAGGTGCCCGTCACCGAAACTCTCAACGTCCGTGGGCCCGACAACACCCTCGGCCACGTGTACGCGGTCGGCGACCTCACCGACGTGCCCGAGGACAAGATGGCCGCGTACGCGCTGCGGCACGCCGAGGTCGTGGCGCAGAACATCACCGCCCAACTGCGCGGCGAGCAGCGCGCGGCCACCTACCAGCCCATGCCTGACCCGATGATCCTGCTCCCACTCGGTTCGCGTCACGGTGTCGGCCAGATGCCCACGCCGGACGGTACGGCGGTCGTGCCGGCGGCGACGGTCGCCGAGTACAAGGGCGCCGACCTTTTCACCGGCCGCTTCACGCAACAGTTCGGCCCCACGGCCGCGGCCGCGGGCGCCTAACCTAGCCGGGCCGGCCGGCAGGGCCGGCCGGCCCGCCGCGCAGGCTTTATCGACTCGAGATCGGCGAAGGGGG
>NZ_JBAKHW010000025.1:0-114042 GCF_036906815.1 Micromonospora sp. CPCC 205539
GGGGGGGGGGGGGGGGGGGGGGGGGGGGGGGGGGGGGGGGGGGGGGGGGGGCGCGGGGGGGGTGGGGTCAGGCTTTGGCGGGGCTGGCGGTGCGGACCAGGTCGGCGATGCGCTCGGCGACCTCGCGGGCGGTCTGCTCGGTGGCGGCCTCGACCATCACCCGGACCAGCGGCTCGGTGCCCGACGGGCGCAGCAGCACCCGGCCCGTCTCGCCCAGCTCCGCCTCGGCCCGCTCGACCTCGGCGCGAACGGCGGGCGCGGCGGCCCCGACGGTCCGGTCGCCGACCGGCACGTTGATCAGCACCTGGGGCAGCTTGGTGACCACCGACGCCAGGTCGGCGAGGGACCGGCCGGTGGCCGCCATCCGGGCCATCAGGTGCAGGCCGGTGAGCACCCCGTCGCCGGTGGTGGCGTGCGCCGGCATCACGATGTGGCCGCTCTGCTCGCCGCCGAGCGCCAGTCCGGAGGCACGCAGCGCCTCCAGGACGTACCGGTCGCCAACCTTGGTCTCGATCAGCCGGATGCCCTGCGCGGACATGGCCAACCGCAGGCCGAGGTTGCTCATGACCGTCGCGACCAGGGTGTCCTGGGTGAGCGTGCCGGCATCCCGCATGGCCAGCGCGAGGATCGCCATCACCTGGTCGCCGTCGACCTCGTCGCCGTCGGCGGTGACCGCCACGATGCGGTCGGCGTCGCCGTCGTGGGCGATGCCCAGGTGGGCACCGTGCTCCACCACGGCGGCGCGCAGCGCCTCGATGTGGTTGGAGCCACAGTCGTCGTTGATGTTCAGGCCGTCCGGCTCGGCGTGGATCGCGATGACCTCCGCGCCGGCCTCCCGGTAGGCGATCGGGGCGACCTCGGCCGCCGCGCCGTTCGCGCAGTCGACCACGACCTTGATCCCCTCCAGCCGGTGCGGCACCGCGCCGACCAGGTGCTGGACGTAGTGGTCCGCGCCGTCGAGCAGGTCGTGCACCCGGCCGATGCCAGCACCGATCGGGCGGTCCCAGGCGGTCGTGGCGTTGGCCTCGACGGCGGCCTCGATCTGCATCTCGATCTCGTCGGGCAACTTGTGGCCACCAGCGGCGAAGAGCTTGATCCCGTTGTCCGGCATCGGGTTGTGCGACGCGGAGAGCACCACGCCGAGGTCGGCCTTGGCCTCCGCGGTGAGGAACGCCACGGCCGGGGTGGGCAGCACGCCGACCCGGACCACGTTGGCGCCGGCGCTGGTCAGCCCGGCCACCACGGCCGCCTCCAGCATCTCGCCGCTGGCCCGGGTGTCCCGGCCGACCACGGCGAGCGGCGGATGGCTGCGGTCCGTCTCGGCGAGCGTGTGCGCGGCGGCCACGGCCACTGCGAGCGCCAACTCGGGGGTGAGGTCCGCGTTTGCCCGCCCGCGTACGCCGTCCGTGCCGAACAACCGACCCATACCCGCCAACCTCCGAGAGAGCACTGCCAGTGAGGAGAAAGCGGAACGGCCGGTCCACCTCCCCGGTCGAGGGGAGGCGGACCGGCCGTCCGTCAGAAGTACAACGCGCTGGGAAAGATCAGCGCTTCGAGTACTGGGGAGCCTTACGAGCCTTCTTGAGGCCGTACTTCTTGCTCTCCTTGACCCGGGCGTCCCGGGTGAGGAAGCCGGCCTTCTTGAGGGCCGGGCGGTCGTCCGGCTCGTTGATGATCAGCGCGCGGGCGATGCCCAGCCGGAGCGCACCGGCCTGCCCGGTGGTGCCGCCGCCACGCAGGTTGGCGATGACGTCGAACTGCTCGAGCTTCTCGGCAGTGACCAGCGGGTCCTTGATCAGCTGCTGGTGCACCTTGCTCGGGAAGTACGCCTCAAGGTCCTGGCCGTTGCAGGTGATCTTGCCAGTGCCCGGGACGATGCGGACCCGGACGATGGCCTCCTTGCGGCGGCCAACGGTCTGAATCGGCCGGTCACCACGAGGCGCGCGGGCGACGGGCGCCGGCGCCTCGGTCGCCTCGGGGGCTTCCGGGGCAACCTCGGTCTCGGTGATGTCGGTCATGCTGCTTCCTTCGCCCGCGCTCACTGCGCGATCTGCTTGATCTCGAACGGCACCGGCATCTGCGCGCCGTGCGGGTGCTCGGCACCGGCGTAGACCTTCAGCTTCTTGATCAGCTGACGGCCGAGCTTGTTGTGCGGGAGCATCCCCTTCACGGCCAGCTCGATGGCCCGCTCGGGACGCTTGGTGAGCAGCTCCTCGTAGCCGACCTGCTTCAGACCACCCGGGTAACCGGAGTGGCGGTAAGCAACCTTGGTCTGACGCTTGTTGCCGGTCAGCGCAACCTTGCCCGCGTTCACGATGACGACAAAGTCGCCCGTGTCGACGTGCGGCGCGAAAGTCGGCTTGTGCTTACCACGCAGCAACGTGGCGGCGTGGGTGGCCAGGCGGCCCAGCACGACATCAGAGGCGTCGATGACGTGCCACTGACGCTCGATCTCACCCGGCTTCGGGCTGTACGTACGCACAGGTCTACCTTGTCTCGTCGTCGGTCTGGGGTCGCGCGCCGAGGTGACCAGGTCTTGCAGGCCGGACCAGCGCGCACGAACGACCAAGCGTACCTGATAGGGCACGCCTCTGGATGTCGTACAACAGCAGGCAACGATACCCGGCGCCCGGTCCGCAGGTCAAAACGGGGGTACGACTCCGCTCGGCGACCGGGCCGCCATGGCCCAGCTCACACCCCCGGGAGCCGGTTGGAGCCCGGACGGCGGTAGACGATCCAGGTCACCGCGAAGCAGAGCGCGTACCAGCCGATGAAGGCCAGGTAGGCGGCATCGGCTGTGCCGGAGCCGAGGAACGACTGGCGGAACGCGACGTTGACCAGCACCCCGCCCGAGGCGCCGACCGCACCGGCGATGCCGATCAGCGCGCCGGTCATCCGGCGGGCCCACCGCGCAGCGGCCTCCGGGTCGCGGCGGCCGGTGGACACCAGGTCCGCCGCCCGAGCCCGGAAGATCGCCGGGATCATCTTGTAGGTGGAGCCGTTCCCAACGCCGGAGAACACGAAGAGGGCGAGGAACCCGGCCAGGTAGAGCCCGAACGAGTGTCCACGGGCCGCGCACAGGACCGTCGCGGCGCCCACAGCCATCGCCACGAAGTTCCAGAAGCTCACCCTGGCTCCGCCGAGTCGGTCGGCGAGGTGCCCACCCAGCGGCCGGACCAGCGAGCCGACCAGCGGGCCGAGGAAGGTCAACCAAGCGGCGTCGACCGGGGTGGGGAACCGCTCGGCGAACTGGAGCTGGAGCACCTGGCCGAAGGCGAAGCCGAACCCGATGAACGAACCGAAGGTGCCGATGTAGAGCAGCGACATGATCCACGTGTGCGGGTCACGGGCCGCCTCGCGTAGAGCGCCCGGCTCGTTACGCGCCCCGGGCACGGTGTCCAGCCAGCGGGCCGCCGCAAGCGCGGCCAGCACGATGAGCGGCAGGTAGACCGCCGGCACCAACCGGGGGTACGCGGCGCCCGCGGTGGCGAGGACCGCCAGGCCGACCAGCTGCACGGCGGGTACGCCCAGGTTGCCGCCACCAGCGTTGAGCCCGAGCGCCCGTCCCTTGAGCCGAGACGGGTAGAACAGGTTGATGTTCGCCATCGAGGAGGCGAAGTTGCCCCCGCCGACCCCGGTGAGGCAGGCGAGCACCATCAGCGTGGAGTAGGACACCCCCGGTGCCAGCAACACCGTCATCGGCACCGTTGGCACCAGCAGCAACATCGCGCTGATGATCGTCCAGCGCCGTCCGCCGAAGCGGGCCACCGCCAGCGTGTACGGCAACCTCAGGACCGCGCCCAGCGCGGCTGGCACGGCGGTGAGGAGGAACTTCCCAGCCGGGTCGATGCCGTACTCGGGGCCGAGGAAGAGCACGGTCACCGACCAGAGACTCCACACGGAGAAGCCGACGTGCTCGGCGAAGATCGAGACCCAGAGGTTGCGTCGGGCGATCGGCGCGCCCGTCGTACGCCAGAAGTCGGGGTCCTCGGGGCTCCAGTCGTCGAGCGGGGGCCGACCACGACCGGCGGTGACCGGCGGGGCGGTGACTGCGGTGCTGGTGAGCGTGCTCACGGCGGCTCCTCCTCCTCGGTGTGACGAGGTGGAACGCTAGGAACGCCGGATTACCTGGCGGTGCCCGTAGCGGGTCGGCCCGGATACGGAGATCGCACGGCGGGCCGCAGGTGACGGTGAGGCGTTCAGAGCTGCTGGAGGATGCGCAGCGCGCGGCCGACCCGGAGCATCGTGTCGGTGTCGGCGACCTCCACGCAGTCGGTGAACCACTTCTTCATCGGGGACGAGAGCCGATCCGGCATCACCACGTAGCGGCCCATCGGCACGGCGAGCGGGGAGTCGCGCAGCAGGGACTCCTCGACGACCTCGACCACGATCACGATGGGCACTTCGGTGGAGTTGTAGACGTCCGAGCTGATCACCAGCCCGAGTCGTTCACGAGCGCCCTCGATGCGCCAGACCTCACCCCTACGCAGCACGCGGCCGACCGCGGAAGAGCAGGTCGTGCACCATGCCCACCTCGCTGGCGTCGGCGAGGGCGGCGGACTCGAGGTCCTGGCCGGCGCGCCCGACAGCCGCCGCGTGCGCGGTGAACACCTCGCGCAGCGACTTCTCCTGGGCTGCCTGGTCCATCCACGCGGAGAGGGACAGCCCTTCGCGCTTCGCGAACCGCCGGGCCTCCTCGATCGTCTCGTCCGAGAACGACAGGGTCACCTTGGCAGTCATGCCACTGAGACTACCCATCGGTATGACTGTCAGTCATCCTCGCGCTCGCCCCGCTCACCACCGGCGACGAAAGGCACAATTCTGCGGGCGGTGACGGCCACCGGGTCAGCGGCTCCCGTCGGCCGCCGGCTCGGCCAGCCGGCCGCCGAACACGGCGAAGCGCCACTCCTTGAAGTAGCAGTCGACGTCGACCAGGCCCGCGTCGGAGAGCCAGCGGCACTGGTCGGCGACGGTCGCCGGCTGGTCGTACCGCATCCGCGCCCGGGCGGCGGCGATCTCCTCCGCGTCCGAGCCCAGCTCGGTGATCCGAGTGGTCCACACCTCGTCGTAGCGCCGATTCAGGGACGGCGTCGGTCCGGCCACCTGCTCGGCGTTGACGAACACCCCGCCCGGCGCCAGCGCGGCGGCGGCTCGCCGGTAGAGCGTCCGCTTGCCGGCGTCGTCCAGGTGATGGATCGCCAGCGCGCTGACCACCGCGTCGTACCGGCCGGCGGGCAGCGGGTCGACCAGGTCGGCCCGGACCGTGCGATGAGGCACGGACCGCGCGGCCAGTTCGTCGGCGGCGCGCGCGAGCATCGCCGGCGCGGCGTCCACCAGGGTCAGTCGCACTCCCGGCACCGCGGTGGCGATGAGCAGTGCGAACAGCCCGGTTCCGGCACCAAGATCCAAGACCTCCGGGGTACGCCCAGCGGCCAGCGCGGCACGCAACGGCGCCGTCGCCACCTGGACGGCGGTGCCGTAGAAGGCGTCGAAGCAGGGCACCAGACGCCGCCGCGCCTCGTCATAGCTGCCGGCCACCGCGTCGAAGACATCGACCACGCTCATCGCACCCTCCCAATTGATGAGATTTTCTTCCCATATTTTAGGTACGACGCCGATCGTGGTCCTACTCCGGACCGCAGCGTGGGACACGGGCGACACGGGCGGGCGCCAACGGACGGCAGGTCGGCCCACGCCCCCCACCATCGCGCCCGCTGCCCCTGTGCGGTGTGAGCCCCACTTGACAGGACCGAAACAGAAGGGACCCGGCCCGGAAACCGCCCACCGGCACGCTTTCCCGGCATGACAGACGGTGCATGGTCGGCAACTCAACCGGGGCGGGCGCCCCGAGAGGTGGCGACACACTGCCCGTACTGCGCCCTGCAGTGCGGAATGCTGCTGCGCGAGGACGCCGACGGGGTGACCGTGCTCCCCCGCCAGTTCCCCACCAACCGAGGCGGGCTCTGCCAGAAGGGCTGGACCTCCGCCGAGCTGCTCGACCACCCGGAACGACTGACCACTCCGCTGCTACGCGACCCGACCACCGGCGACCTGCGCCCCGCGAGCTGGGACGCCGCGTTGGATCGGATCGTCACCGGTATCCGCAGCGTTCAGGACGAGGCCGGCCGGGACGCGGTCGCCGTCTTCGGCGGTGGCGGCCTGACCAACGAGAAGGCGTACGCGTTGGGCAAGTTCGCCCGCGTCGCATTGCGCACCAGGCACATCGACTACAACGGACGGTTCTGCATGTCCTCGGCGGCGGCCGCCGGGCTGCGCGCCTTCGGCATCGATCGAGGGCTGCCGTTCCCACTGGCCGACCTGGGTCAGGCCGACACCCTGCTGCTGGTCGGTGCGAACCCGGCGGAGACCATGCCGCCGCTGGTGCGCTGGCTCAGCGAGCAGCGCCGTGGCGGCGGCAAACTGATCGTCGTCGACCCCCGGGTCACCGCCACCGCCCGCCAAGCCGATCTGCACCTGCAACCACTGCCCGGCACCGACCTCGCGGTGGCCAACGCCCTGCTGCACATCGCGCTCGTCCAGGGATGGGTGGACCAGGCGTACGTGGCCGAGCGGACCGTCGGCTTCGAGGCGGTCCGACGCAGCGTCGCCGCCTGGTGGCCGGCCCGCGCGGAACAACTCTCCGGCGTACCAGTGGCCGAGTTGGAGGCCACCGCCCGGGCATTGGGCACCGCCGGACGAGTGATCATCCTGACCGCGCGTGGTGCCGAGCAGCATGCCAAGGGCGTGGACACGGTTACCGCGTACGTCAACCTGGCGCTCGCCCTCGGCCTGCCCGGCCGCCCCGGCTCCGGCTACGGCTGCCTCACCGGGCAGGGCAACGGCCAGGGCGGCCGGGAGCATGGGCAGAAGGCCGACCAGCTCCCCGGTTACCGACGGATCGACGACCCGGCTGCCCGGGAGTACGTCGCGGGGGTCTGGGGAGTGCCGGCCGACGAACTGCCCGGCGCCGGCGTGCCTGCCTACCAACTGCTCGACTCGCTCGGCACCCCCGACGGCCCTCGGGCCCTGCTGGTGTTCGGCTCGAATCCGGTGGTCTCCGCACCTCGGGCGGCCCGGATCGAACGCCGGTTGCGCGACCTCGACCTGCTGGTCGTCGCCGACATGCTGCTCTCCGAGACGGCCGCCCTGGCCGACGTGGTCCTGCCCACCGCGCAGTGGGCCGAGGAGGACGGCACCATGACCAACCTGGAGGGCCGGGTGCTGCGCCGACGTGCCCTGCGCCCACCCCCGTCGGAGGTCCGGACCGACCTGGCCATCCTGGGGGACCTCGCGATCCGCCTGGCCACCACCGAGTCGGCCACGGAGCGGCCCGGTGACCGAGCGGGCGACCTCGCGGCCGCCCGCTTCCCGGCCGACCCGGCTGCCGTCTTCGCCGAGCTGCGCCGCGCCTCCGCTGGCGGGACAGCCGACTACGCGGGTATCAGCTGGGCCCGGATCGACGCCGCCGACGGGGTCTTCTGGCCGTGTCCAACAGAGGACGGGGCGGACATGCCACGGCTCTTCGCCGACCGGTTCGCCACCCCGGACGGCCGGGCCCGGTTCCACCCGGTGGACCACCGACCGGCCGCCGAGGAGGTCTGCGCCGAATATCCGTTGCACTTCACCACCGGCCGGGTGCTCGCCCAGTACCAGTCCGGCACACAGACCCGCCGCGTTTCCGCACTGCTTCGGGCCGCCCCGGAGGCGTTCGTCGAGCTACACCCCGACCTGGCCGCCCGGCTGGGCATCGACCACGGCGACCCGGTACGAGTTACCTCGCGCCGAGGCGAACTGTGCGTCCCCGCCCGACTCAGCCCGGGCATCCGGCCGGACACCGTCTTCGCCCCGTTCCACTGGCCCGGCGCCGCCCGCGCCAACTCGGTCACCAACGACGCGGTGGACCCGATCTCCGGAATGCCCGAGTTCAAGATCTGCGCGGTCCGGGTGGAGAAAGCATGACCGTCAGGATGGTGATCGTCGGCAACGGGATGGCGGGTGCCCGGCTCGCCGGCGAACTGCACGCTCGGGGCGGGGATCGCAAGGTCACCGTGCTCGGGGCTGAGCCGCACCGCGCGTACAACCGGATCATGCTCTCCACACTGCTGGCCGGCCGGATCGGCGAACCGGACGTGGAGCTGACCGAGGCCGCCGGGCACGGCATCGACCTGCGCACCGGCGTGCCGGTGACCGCGGTGGACCGGGCCGCGCGGGAGGTCCACACCGCCGACGGCGAGCGGATCGGATACGACCACCTGGTGCTCGCCACCGGCAGCCGCGCGGTGGTGCCACCGCTACCCGGTGTCGACCCGGTCGATCTGCCGGCGCGGGTGGTGCCGTTCCGGACCCTGGACGACTGCCGACGGATCATCGCCGCGGCGAACGGCGCACGCAGCGCGCTGGTGCTCGGCGGCGGCCTGCTCGGCCTGGAGGCCGCCCGCGGACTGGCCACCCGGGGCCTGGCGACCACCGTGGTGCACCCGCGGGGGCACCTGATGGAGCGGCAGCTCGATCCAGCGGCCGGCGCGGTGCTCGCCGACACGCTCGCTGGTCTCGGCGTCACCGTCCAGCTCGCGGTGCCGGCGACCGGGATGGCTACGGACGCCAACGGTGTCCGGCTCGACCTGGCCGACGGCCGCTCGCTGCACGCAGATCTGCTGGTGCTCTCCTGCGGGGTACGGCCCGACACCGCACTCGCCGAGGCCGCCGGGCTGACCGTACGGCGCGGCGTGGTGGTGGACGACCGGCTGCGCACCAACGACCGGTGCGTCTCGGCGATCGGTGACTGCGCCGAGCACGACGGGGTGCTCACCGGGCTGGTCGCGCCCGCCTGGGCTCAGGCGCGGGTACTCGCCGAGGTGCTGACCGGGACGGACCCGCTGGCCCGGTACCAACCCCGGCCGGTGGTGACCCGGCTCAAGGCCGCCGGGATCGACCTGGCCGCGATGGGCGACGCCACCAGCGACGGGTCCTGCGAGGAACTCACCTTCGCCGACCCGGCCCGGGGCACCTACGCCCGACTGCGCATCCGTGACGAGCGGCTGACCGGCGCGATCCTGCTCGGCGACAACCCGGCGGTCGGCACCGTGATCCAACTCTTCGACCGTGGCCACCCGGTGCCGGCCGACCGTCGGGCACTGCTGCTGGGCCGGGCGCTCGGCGCGGCCGACGCGGCGCCGGCCGCATCACCAGCGTTGATGCCGGACGCGGCCACGGTGTGCCAGTGCAACACAGTGACCAAGGGTGCGCTCGTGCGCTGCTGGCGCTCCGGGGCCCGGACGGTCGACGCGATGGTGGCGGCGACCCGGGCCGGCACCGGATGCGGTGGCTGTCGGGACGCGGTGGGCGGCATCGTCGACTGGCTCTCCCAGGCCGAATCGATGGAGGTGACGCGATGAACGGCGGCGATCTGCTCGTCATCGGTAACGGCATGGTCGGACAGCGTTTCGTGGACGCGCTGCGCGCCCGCGACCCGCACGGCCGGTGGCGGGTGACAGTCCTCGCCGAGGAGTCCCGCCCGGCGTACGACCGGGTGCGACTCTCGGCGTTCTTCGACGGCGTGAGCGAGGAGGAGCTGAATCTGCACACCCCGCGCGACGGGGTGCGTCTGCGACTCGGCGAGCCGGCCACCGCCGTCGACCGGGCCAGGCGCGTGGTGACCACCGCCGCTGGTGAATACCGGTACGACGCCTTGGTGCTGGCGACCGGGTCGTACCCGTTCGTGCCGCCGGTGCCAGGCGCGAAACTGCCCGGGGTCTTCGTCTACCGCACTCTGGATGACCTGACCGCGATCCGGGCGTACGCGCGGGGCAGGCGGGCCGGTGCCGTGATCGGCGGCGGGCTGCTCGGGCTGGAGGCGGCGAACGCCCTGCGCCTGCTCGGGCTCAGCACCGACGTGGTCGAGTTCGCGCCCCGGTTGATGCCGGTCCAGGTGGACCCGGCTGGCGGTGCGATGCTCCGCCGCTACGTCGAGGAATTGGGCGTACGGACCCACCTCGGAGTGGCCACCACCGCGATCCGGCCCGGCCCGGACGGCGGCGTCGCCGCACTGGACCTCTCCGACGGCCGGACACTCGACACCGAACTGGTGGTGGTGGCGGCCGGCATCCGGCCCCACGACGAGCTGGCCCGTACGGCCGGCCTGCCGCTGGGCCCACGCGGTGGCGTCTTGGTCGACGCGGGCTGCCGCAGCGCCGACGAGCGGGTCTGGGCGGTCGGCGAGTGCGCGGCGGTCGAGGGCGCCTGCCACGGGCTCGTGGCACCCGGGTACGCGATGGCCGAAGTGGTCGCCGACCGGCTCGTCGGCGGGGCGGCCACCTTCCCGGGCGCGGACACCGCCACGAAGCTGAAGATGCTCGGGGTCGACGTGGCCTCGTTCGGCGACGCGCATGGCACCACCCCGGGCTGTCTGGACGTCACCTTCACCGACCCGGCCACCCGGGTCTACGCGAAGCTTGTCCTCTCCGACGATGCGCACACCCTGCTGGGCGGGGTGCTGGTCGGCGACGCCAGCGCGTACCCGACGCTTCGGGCCAGCGTGGGTGGGCCGCTGCCGGCCGCGCCGCTGGCGCTACTCGCGCCGGACGGTGGTGGCGCCGACGCTGGGGCGCTGCCCGCCGCCGCCCAGGTCTGCTCCTGCAACGCGGTGACCAGGGGCGACGTGGACGCCGCAATCGCCGACGGGTGCGCGGACGTGCCGGCGTTGAAGGCGTGCACCCGGGCCGGCACCAGCTGCGGTTCCTGCGTGCCGATGCTGAAGCAGCTCCTGGACGCGGCCGGGGTGGCCCAGTCCAGTGCGCTCTGCGAGCACTTCGACGTCAGCCGGCGGGAGCTGTTCGAGATCGTCCGGGTCCGCGGAATCCGCACCTTCTCCCAGCTCATCGCCGAGCACGGGCGGGGGCGCGGTTGCGACATCTGCAAGCCGGTCGTGGCGTCGATCCTCGCCTCGCTGGGCGCCGGGCACGTGCTCGACGGGGAACAGGCGTCGTTGCAGGACACCAACGACCACTTCCTGGCCAATCTGCAACGCGACGGCAGCTACTCGGTGGTCCCCCGGATTCCCGGTGGCGAGATCTCCCCGGAGAAGCTGATCGTCATCGGTGAGGTGGCCCGGGACTTCCGGCTCTACACGAAGATCACCGGCGGGCAGCGGATCGACCTGTTCGGGGCCCGGGTGGAGCAGTTGCCGCAGATCTGGCGCCGGCTGGTGGACGCCGGCTTCGAATCCGGCCACGCGTACGGCAAGGCGCTGCGCACGGTGAAGTCCTGCGTCGGCGAGACCTGGTGCCGGTACGGCGTGCAGGACTCGGTGGGGCTGGCCGTGGCGCTGGAGTTGCGCTACCGGGGGCTGCGCGCCCCGCACAAAATCAAGTCCGCGGTCTCCGGCTGCGCCCGGGAGTGCGCGGAGGCCCGCAGCAAGGACTTCGGCATCATCGCCACCGAGACCGGCTGGAACCTGTACGTCGGTGGCAACGGCGGCTTCCGGCCCCGGCACGCCGACCTCTTCGCCACTGACCTGTCCACGGAAGCACTGATCACGCTGATCGACAGGTTCCTCATCTACTACATCCGTACCGCCGACCGGCTGCAACGCACCGCCGGCTGGATCGAGGCGATGGACGGCGGCCTCGACCACCTGCGCTCGGTGATCGTGGACGACTCGTTGGGTCTCTGCGCCGACCTGGACGCGGCGATGGCCCGGCACGTGGCGTCGTACTCGGACGAATGGCGCGACGTGCTGGACGACCCGGACCGGCTGCGCCGCTTCACCTCCTTCGTCAACGCTCCGGACGTGCCCGACCCGTCCATCACCTTCGCGCTCGAACGCGGTCAGCCGGTACCGCCGCGCAACGGCCCGCCGACACGACCACAGCCGGCCGAGGGTGGCCTGCGGCAGCCGGTGGCGCTGGGCCTGCCGGAGGTACGGCGATGAGCCACACCGCCACGCTCGGCTGGACCGCCATCTGCCCGCTCGACCGGCTGGACCCGGACCGGGGTGTCGCCGCCCTGGTGGGTGGGGTTCAGATCGCCCTGTTCCGGACCGCTGACGGGCTGTTTGCGATCGACAACCGCGATCCGGTCGCCGGGGCGTACGTGCTGTCGCGGGGCATCGTGGGCAGCCGCGGTGGTGTGCCGACGCTCGCGTCGCCGCTGCACAAGCAGGTCTACGACCTGCACACCGGGCAATGCCTCGACCTGCCCGGGGTAGCCGTGGCCCGGCACGACGCCCGCTGCCGGGACGGGCTGGTCGAGGTGCGGCTGCGGCAGGAGGAATGATGCGGGAGGAACTGGCCGGCTTCACGATCGGGGTGACCGCCGACCGGCGGCGCGACGAGTTGGCCGCGCTGCTCGAACGCTGGGGCGCGCGGGTGGTGCTCGCCCCAGCACTGCGGATCGTGCCGCTGTCGGACGACACCGAGCTGCGCGAGGCGACCCGGGCCTGCCTGGACCGGCCACCGGACATCCTGATGGCCAACACCGGCATCGGCATGCGCGGGTGGCTCGAGGCGGCCGAGGGTTGGGGCCTGGCCGAGTCGTTGCGCTCGGTGCTGTCCCGGTCGTACGTGGTGGCGCGGGGGCCGAAGGCGCGCGGCGCGATCCGCGCCGCCGGGCTGCACGACCAGTGGTCTCCGGCCTCGGAGAGCTGCGACGAGGTGGTCGACCATCTGCGCCGACGCGGGGTGGCCGGGCAGGTGATCGCCATGCAGCTGCACGGCGATCGGCAGCCGGAGTGCACCCTCGCGTTGGAGGCGGCCGGCGCCACGGTGATCGAGGTCCCGGTCTACCGCTGGGCCCCACCGACCGACCCGGCTCCGCTGCACCGGCTGGTCGACCTGATCGTCGGACGGCTGGTCGACGCCGTGACATTCACCAGCGCACCGGCGGCCGAGGCGCTGTTGAGGGCGGCCGGCGACCGCACCGACGCGGTGCTGTCCGCGTTCCGGGGCGACGTGCTGGCCAGCTGTGTCGGGCCGGTCACCGCCGAACCGCTGCTGCGCCGAGGGGTGCCGGTCTGCGCGCCGGGCCGGGCCCGGCTGGGCGCACTGGTACGGACCATCATCGACGAGTTGCCCCGCCGGACGACGACGTTCAAGGCCGGCGGCCACCTGCTCACCCTGCGCGGGCACGCCGCCGTGATCGACGGCGACCTGCGCCCGCTCGCCCCCGCCCCCATGGCGGTGCTGCGGGCACTGGCCCAGGCCCCCGGCCGGGTGCTGTCCCGCACCGCGCTCCTCCGGACGCTGCCCCGGGGCGCGGACGAGCACGCGGTGGAGATGGCCGTTGCACGGCTCCGGGCCGGCTTACGTGCCCCACGTGTGGTGCAGACCGTGGTCAAGCGCGGCTACCGACTCCGGGTCGACTGACGCGCCGCGGCCGGCCGGAATACACCGGCCGGCCGCGCCAGCTCAGCCGACCGGCGTCGGGAAGCCTCGGCCGTGCTCGGCCTGGAGCCGGAGCATGGCGTGCTCGACCACCGTCACCAGCACCTGCTTGACCGAATCCCGGTGCCGGGCGTCGGTCATCACCAGCGGCACCTGCGGCGAGATGGCCAGCGCCTCGCGGACCTCCTCCAGCTCGTACTGGGGAGCACCGTCGAACCGGTTCAACGCCACCACGTACGGCAGGTTGCGGTTCTCGAAGTAGTCCAGCGGAGCGAAGGCGTCGGTGATCCGGCGGGTGTCCACCAGCACGGCGGCACCCACCGCACCCCGGATGATCTCGTCCCACATGAACCAGAACCGGGTCTGACCGGGCGTACCGAAGAGGTACAGGATCAGATCCTGGGCCATGGTGATACGGCCGAAGTCCATGGCGACCGTGGTGGTCTCCTTGCCCGGCACCTTGGACGGGTCGTCGATGCCGACACCGGCCGCGGTCATCACCGCCTCCGTGGTGAGCGGTGTGATCTCGGAGATCGAACCCACCAGGGTCGTCTTGCCGACGCCGAAGCCGCCCGCGACAACGATCTTCGCGGAGACGATTCCCCGGCTCTGCCGCCCCCCTGCGGGGTCATAGCCTGCGAAGTCCACTTAGCACCCTTCCAAGCAGTTCCATCCGCTCCTCGAATCCCTCGGCGGGAGCAGCAGTGTGTAACGTCAGCAGGCTCTCGGCCACCATGTCGGCGACCAGTACCCGGGCGACGCCCAGCGGCATCCGGGTGTACGCGGCGATCTCCGCCAACGACTGTGCCCGGCCCTCGCAGACCGTGGCGATGCGGTGCTTGTCGTGCCCGGCGAAGCGGGACTCGGCGACCTGGGTGGGAGAAGCCGTGAGGACCGCCTCGAGGGCGATGTCCTGCCGGGGCTCGGTACGACCACGGGTGACCGCGTATGGACGCACCAGAGCGCCGCGCGGGTCAGCGCGTCGTTGGTCCATCCCCGATCACCTCCTCGTCCCCTGCGGAGCCGGCCCACGCCGTCTCCCGTCCCTGGTCCGGCGCGCGGTCGGCGCGCCGTCGTCTCGCTGCTACGAGCGCACCGCGTCGCGCGGCAGCGGCACCAGCGCGGCACCGACCCGCTCGACCAACAACGCCATCTCGTAGCCCACCTGACCCACGTCGCAGCTCCGCGCGGCCAGCACGGCCATCGACGAACCGTCGCTGATCGACATGAGGAATAGGTAACCGCTGTCCATCTCGATGACTGTCTGCAACACCCCGCCCGCGCTGAACATCCGGGCTGCGCCCTCGGTCAGGCTCACCACGCCAGAGGTGATCGCGGCGAGTTGGTCCGCCCGGTCCCCCGGAAGATCCCGGGAGGACGCGAGCAGCAGCCCGTCAGCGGACACCGCCACCACGTGGGCGATACCCGCCACGCTGTCGGCGAAGTTGGTGAGCAGCCAACCCATGTCCTGCATGGCAGCTGGCCTGTTCATCGGCTCTCCTTGGTCGAGGTGCTGTTCTGGTCCGTTCCGGCCGTCCGGCCGCGCTGAACGCCGCGGTGGTAGGCCGACAACAGTCCGCGTACTTCATCGGGGGTACGCCGGCTGCGGTCCCGGCCACCCTTCGGTTCGATGCCACCTGGCACGAGTTGCGCCTGCGGCGTCCGCTTGGGCAGCCCCGAGCGGGTGGTCCCTGCGGGGGCCGGCTCGGCCGCCCGACTGGCGCGGGTCCAGCCGTCGTCCGCCGCCGTCCGCCACGCCTCCGGGTCCGGGGCCGGCGCGCTCGGTGCGGCCGGAGCCGTCCGGGCGGTCGGCGCCGGGCCGTACGACGGCGGCGCCGCAGGCGTCCCGCTGCCGAACCCTCCGTTGTTCCCGGTGCCCGGCGTGCCGGCACCGAACCCACCGGCGCTCCCCCTGCTCGGCGTGCCGGTGCTGTCGGCACCGGTGCTGCCCGGGGTACGGGTGGGCAGCGGCGGCCGGGCCGGCGCCGCGGCCGGTACGGACGCGGCGGCCGGGTTGCCGTTGCCCGAACGAAGGCCGGTCTCGGCCGGTCCGGCGTTGGCGGTGGGCGGCGGCCCGTCGAACTTGGGGCGGGTGAAGATGGCGGTGGCGTCGTCGCCGTGCGACCGGAACCAGACCGCCTCCATCTCCCGGAAGATCGGGGCCTCGGCGGGGAACTCGGGCCGACTGGTGACCGGGGCGACCGGGGCGGGCGGTGGTGCGACCGCGCCGAGACCGGCGACCGGCCCGACGGGCAGCACCGGAGCGTTCCGGCCGTCGGTCGCGTCCGCTCCCGGGCCACGGCGGGGCAGCGGGTCGATGGTCGGGTACGCCACGGTCGGGCTACCCACCGAGGCTGCCGCGCCGTTGCCGAAGGTGGACCGGACCGGCGGGACCGGGGCGGCCGGAGCCGCCGCGGGCGGCGCCGCCGCGGGCGGCGCCGACGGCTGCGCTCCGGCGAAGCCACCGGCCTGCACGGTCGAGGCCGTGTTTCGCGCATCCAGCGGGGACTGCCAGGCAGCGGGCGCGGGCGCGCTGGTCCGCCACTGGTCGGGCAGCGTCGCCGCCGCGGTGGTGCCGGCACCGGCGAAGGGCTCGGCGTGGCTGGCCTGGGTGAGCGGGGCCTGCTCGACCGCCATCGGCTGGCGTGGCCGGGTCAGCACCTGCTCGCGGCCCCGGTTGCTGGGCAGCACCACGGTGGCAGCGGGCAGCGTCACCTGGGCGACGGTGCCGCCCTCGACGTTGCGGCGCAACTCCACCCGGATCCCGTAGCGGGAGGCGAGTCGGCTCACCACGGCCAGACCCATCAGCCGGAACGCGGCGACGTCCACGCTCGGCGGCGCGGCGAGCCGCCGGTTGAGCGAGTCGAGCTGCTCGTCGGTGAGCCCGAGCCCACGGTCCTCGATCTGAATGAGGATGTAGTCACGGATCCGCCGACCATCGGCGACCACGGTCGTGTTCGGCGGCGAGAACCGGGTGGCGTTGTCGAGCAGCTCGGCGACGAGCCGGACCACGTCGTTGACCGCGTGCGCGGCCACCGAGATGTCGGTGTCGACCGTGCCGAACTCGATGCGGTTGTAGAGCTCCACCTCGGACTGCGCGGCGCGCAGCACGTCCACCACCAGTGCGTTCTCGTGACGCGGAGCGGCGGAGTCGGCACCGGCCAGGACCAGCAGGTTCTCGTCGTTGCGGCGCATTCGAGTGGCCAGGTGGTCCAGCTCGAAGAGCTGCGCCAGCCGCTTCGGGTCCTCTTCACCACGCTCGATCGCGTCCAGCTCACCGATCATCCGGTCGACCAGGGTCTGACTGCGGCGGGCCAGGTTGAGGAACATCGCCGAGACGCTCGTGCGCAGCGCAGCCTGCTCGGCCGCGACCCGCACCGCCTCCCGGTGCACCACGTTGAAGGCCAGGGCCACCTGGCCGACCTCGTCACGGTTGGTGAGCTGGATCGGGTCCCGGACCTGCCGGACGATCTCGTCCACCCCACCGTCGCCCACACTGCCCATGTTCTGCAGCCGCTTGACGGCGTCGGGCAGGTCGTGGTTGGCCACCGAGAGCGCGCCCTCGCGGAGCCGGCGCAGCGAGTGGTTGAGCGAGCGAGCCAGCACCACGGCCAGCGAGACGGCGATGATCAGGGTCAGCAGCACCAGCACCGACTCGACCACGGCCTGCCGGATGACGTTCGAGCGGGCCTCGTCGGCCTGGTCGAGCAGCCGGTTCTCGAGTTGGGTCTCAGCCCAGCGCATCAGGTCGTTCACCGCGCCGATGGCGGCGGTGGCGTCCTGCGGGGTGACCGCTGCACGCGGTTGACCGACCGAGCGGTTGATGTCGATGGCGACCCGGTCGGCCAGCCCGACCGCGTCACCGGAGACGGTGCTGTCGACCAGGGCCCGCTGCGTCGGGTCGGCGGCGAGCGAGAAGGCGACCAGGGCCTCCTGCTGGCTGGTCTGGGTGGCCACGAAGGAGGAGAACTGCTCCGAGTCGAGCTGACCGGCGGTCAGCGCGGTGAAGGCGACCGCCTCCTCCTCGGCGACGGATGCCTTGGCTCGGGCGAACGCGGCGACCGCCCGGCGGCTGTCCGACAGGTTCTCGTCGCCGGGTAGCTGAGCCAGCCCGTCGCCGTAGGACACCAGGTCGGTGAGGATGACGCCGTAGCGCAGCACCGCCTCGGCGACCGCCATCTGACGGCGGTCCAGGACTTCCTGGCGCGTGCCGTCGAGGGTGGCCAGGTGGCCGTCGATCGCCGCCAGCCGGTCCCGCAGCGCCGTCGGCACGTCGCCGATCCGGCCCCGCTCCGCGCGGTACGCGTCCACCCGCTGCTGCGTCTGGCGGACCCGCAGGTTGTACGCGTCGGCCGGCTGCTGCGGGTTGGCCAGGTAGGCCGCTGCGGCCATCCGCTCGCCCTGAAGGTCCTGGGTCAACGCGCTGACGTCGATGGAGAGCGCGGTGAGAGCACGCGCCTGGGTGGCGTCGAAGGCGCCCTCGCCCACCGAGATCAGTCGAACGGTGGCCAGCGCGATCACTGCCGCCACCGGGACGACCAGGATCAGCGCCAACTTGGACCGGATCCGGGCGTCGCGCAGTCTCGGCAGCCGTCGGCGCGTACGCCGAGCGCTGTCGCCGAGCGCGGGCAGGGTCGTCGGTCCGGTGCTCACGACATCGCCTCCGTCGTTTCTTCCCCGCCTAGCCCGCCGAACCGTGCCGTAAGCGGAGGGGACCATGCGCGGCACGGCCGCGATTTCATCAGAGTTGATCCTGTTTGGGAAGCCGCAGTGAGGTAGGAAACGGTCGGACGGCACGCATCCCGTGTTCCGGTCAACTGATACCTTCATTTCCGCAAGCCCCTGATCAGGGCATGTAACTCCAGAGTGGTCACGCGTGTATGCAAAGTGAGCTTTTGCAAACATTGCGTTACCCCAGCATGTGGGATGGCCGTCCCGAAAATGCAACCGGGTCCGCGCTTGACCACAGCGCCGGCCATTGGCAAGGTTTTGCAGGCTTCGCGCACACCGTACGGCAGACCGATCCCGTCGCTCCACCGAGGACGGATTAGCGGCGGTGCCCGGGCAGCGCCCGCGCCCGCACCTGGAGGACTGAGTTGAGCCCCATCCGCTCCGCGACCATCGCGGCGCTCGCATCGGCCGTAGTGGCCACCACGCTCACCGGCTGCCAGTTCGGCGGGGCGGAGCAGGACACGAGTCCGATCGTGATCGCTGCGGACCTCGAACTTTCCGGCGCCGCCGCCCCCGTCGGGCGGGCATACCAGCGCGCGCTGGAACTCAAGAGGGACCAGTTGAACTCCTCTGGAGCACTGAACGGCCGGAGGATCAAACTCGAGTTTAAGGACAACCGTTCCGACGCCGCCGAGTCACTTCGCAACATCAGCGACTTCAGCAGCGATTCCCGGGTCAGCGCCATCATCATGGGCGGCTGCAACGAATGTGCGCTCGGCGCCGTTGGGACCATCAACGAGAACAAGATTCCGACCATTGCACTTGCCGCTTCTGGCGCGATCGTCAGTCCGGTCACCGACCGTCGCTACGTGTTCAAGCTGGGCCCGAACGCCGCGGACAGCGCCGCCGCACTCACCACGGAACTGCGCCGCAAGGGCCTCCGCAAGGTGGGCCTGCTCTACAGCGGTGACGACTACGGCCGGGAGGGCGTGGCGGCGCTCGAGAAGGAGCTGGACAAGGTCAGCATCAAGGTGACCCGCAAGGAGTCGGTGAAGACCACCGACACCGACGTCAGCCAGCAGGTCAGACGGCTCGCGGGGGGCAAGCCCGGCGCGCTGGTCATCTGGACGCCGCCGGAGCAGGCGGCACTGGCCGCGACCAGCGCCCAGCAGGCCGCGTTCACCGGCTCACTGTTCTTCGACCCCGGAGCGGCCGGTGACCTCTTCCTCGGCGCCTCGGCCCGGGCCACCGAGAAGGCCACGCTGATCTTCACCCAGACCATGGTGATCGATGACGTGATTGCCACCACGCCGGCGAAGGCGGCCCGGCGGCAGTGGTTCCAGGACTACACCGCGCGTTTCGGCGGATACAACGGGTCCTCGTCGTTCGCTGCGGACGCGATCCAGTTGATCGCCGACGCCGAGCTGCGCGCCGGTGGCCCGGCCGGGCAGGTGGACCGCAACGGCATCCGGGACGTGCTGGAGACGTCCCAGATGGACGGCCTCTCCGGCCCGATCAGGATGACGCCGGACAACCACTCCGGGCTCATGCCGCAGGCGCTCACCACGCTGGTGGCCCGCAACGGCCGGTGGCGGCTCGCGGGCTAGTCGGGCGGTGTGGCCCGCCGTACCCGGCGGGCCACACACCGCTCAGCGACTGGTGGTCTCCCGCACCCAGGGCAGGGCGATCCGCTCGACGAGCACCAGCGCCGAGTAGAGCAGGATGCTCACCAGCGCCACCAGCATGATCGCCGCCCACGCGGTGGCGGTGTCGCCGACACCGGCGTACTGAAGGATGACGTAACCGAGGCCGCTCTCGCCGGCCTGGAACTCACCGATCACCGCACCGATCGCGGCCAGTGGCATGGCCACCTTGAGCCCGACGAAGATCTGCGGCAGCGCGGCCGGAAAGCGCACCTTGCGGAACGCCTGCCAGCGGGACGCGTTCCAGGAGCGGACCAACTCGGCCAGGTCGGCCGGCGTGGTGGTCAGTCCGGTCGCGGTGGAGAGCACGATCGGAAAGAAGCAGAGCAGGAACACCATGGTCAGGATCGGCTTCTGACCCCAGCCCAGCGCCACCACCAGCAGCGGGCCGAGAGTGATCTTGGGCACCGCGTTGATGGCGACCAGCAGCGGGGTGAACATCCGCTCCACCGTGCGGGAGCTGGCCAGGGAGAGTCCGATCAGGACACCCGCGGCCGCCGACAGGGCGAAGCCGATCAGGATCTCCAGCAGGGTGTCCCAGGTGTGCTCCAGCATGCGAGCAGGCTTGTCGGCGAACGCGGCGAGCACATCGCCCGGCGGCGGCAGGGCCGCCGGGTGGACCAGCTCCAGCCGGGCGATCAGCCACCACGCCGCCAGCGCGACCAGGAGCCCGGCCACAGGCAGCAGCGTCGCCCCGGCCCCGGCGCGTAGGCCGGCACCCCGGCCCGCTCGCCCCGCCCCGGGGCCCGTACCCGCGGGTGGGGGCACCGCCACCGCCGGCTCAGCTGACCGGACGTCGGCCATCTTGTCCTCCTCGATATCCCACGGCCCCCGGGGGCCGACAAGCGACAGGGGGTACGCCCCACCGAAATCGGCGGAACGTACCCCCAGGTGACGACCGGACGATCAGGCCTTCGGCGCGAGGCTGAAGTCGATGATCTGCTCGGGGGTGATGTTCTGCTTGAGCGCACCAGCACCCTGCAGGATGGCGATGCTCTTGGCCACCCGGCCGCTGTCCAGGGTGCCGATCGCGGTGCCGGAGTTGCCGGAGCGGACGTACGCGGCCATCAGCTCGAGCTCGGCGGCGGCCGACGCCGGGTTGGTGGCGTCGACGTTCTTCTTCAGGATCTCGGCGGCCTCCTTGGAGTTCGCCAGGCTGTACTCCAGGCCCTTGAGCAGCGCAGCGGTGAACCGCTTCACCATCTCCGGCTTCTCCTTGGCGATCTTCGAGGAGGTGATCAGCACGTTGCCGTAGAGGTCCTGCATCACGTTGCTGTACGGCAGCATGACGGCCTTCTTCTTGGCCACCGCCTCGATGGTCGGCTGACCCACGACGAACTGGCCGATGCCGTCCACGGACCCGGAGGCCAGCGTGCCGATCAGCGCCTGCGCCTCACCGTTGACCCAGGTGACCTTGCTCGCGTCCACGCCGGCGAGCCGGGCGTACGTCGGGAACAGGTTGCGGACCACGGAGCCGGGAGTGTCGGCGAGCTTCTTGCCCTCCAGGTCCTTCGGGGAGCTGATGTTCTTGCCCTCGACGGTGGCGATGCCCGCCATGGTGCGCTGCTGGATCGCGGCCACCGCGGTGAAGTCCTTCGCCTGGCCGTTGCCGAGCTGGAGCAGGCCGCCGGTGAGGTCGATCGGGCCGAAGTCGGCCTGGCCGCCGACGACGGTCTGGATCACGCCGCCGGTGCCCTGACCGGCCTTGATCTCGACCTCGAAGCCGGCCTCCTTGAAGAAGCCCTTGTCCTTCGCCACCCAGGCGTAGGAGTCACGACCGAAGTTGCCGAAGGAGGTGAGGTACGTCACCTTCTCCAGCGCCTTGCCGTCGCCGCCCTTGGCGTCGGACGAGTCCGACCCGCTGCTGCAGGCGGAGACGAGGGCGAGGGCGGTGGCCAGCGCGGCCGTAGCGACCGTACGGGTCAGCCTTCTCATATCAGTGCACCATGTCCTTTCCGCCGGGGCCGGGGGGGCCTCCGGAGGGGGTTGTCGCGGCGGGACCGGCGGGAGGGGCGAAGCCGGGTGCCGCCGTCGTGGGGGACTCTTCGCGGGCACAGCGTACGAGAAGCCCACCTTTGCGACGCCAGGCGTATCGGGTTGCGGAACGGAAACAACCTGACGACCACCCCGGACGGTGCGATAGTCCGAAGCGCGGGCTAGCCTTTGTCGGATTCCTGACCAACGACTCAGCGGAGGCCTGCCGGAGATGATCCGACTGTCCGGGGTATCCCGTACCTTCGACGGCCGCTCCGGCCGCGTGGAGGCGCTACGGGGCATCGACCTCGACGTCGCCGAGGGTGAGTTCGTCGCCGTGCTCGGCCGGTCCGGCTGCGGCAAGTCCACCCTGCTCCGACTGATCGCCGGGCTGCTCCCACTGACCGCCGGCGAGATCACCGTGGCCGGCACGCCGATCACCCGCCCCCGCCGCGACATCGCCATGCTGTTCCAGAAGCCGGCGCTGCTGCCCTGGCGCACCGTCCTGGACAACGTGCTGCTGCCGGTGGAGATCTTCGGCTGGAGCCGCGGCAAGCACCGCGAGCGCGCCCGGCAACTGCTCGACGTGGCCGGGCTGGCCGGCTTCGAGAAGCGACTCCCGCACGAACTCTCCGGCGGCATGCAGCAGCGGGTGTCGCTGTGCCGGTCGCTGATCGGCGAGCCGCGGGTGATGCTGATGGACGAGCCGTTCTCCGCTCTGGACGCGCTCACCCGCGAGGAGCTCTCCGGTGAGCTCCAGCGGGTGCACATGGAAAACAAGCCGAGCATCGTCTTCGTCACCCACTCGATCGACGAGGCGGTGCTGCTCGCCGACCGGGTCGTCGTGCTGAGCCCCCGCCCCGGCCGGATCCGCAAGGTTGTCGAGGTGACCATCCCTCGGCCCCGCACCCTCGGCCGCAACGCGCACCTCGCCGACGTCGCCCAGGTCAGCGCCGATCTGCACGAACTGTTGATGGAACGTGAGCAGCCGGCCGTCGCCGGTGCGGAAGGACGATGAACATGCGGGTGTCGGTCTTCACCGAGCCGCATCGAGGCGCCAGCTACGACGACCAGCTCCGGTTCGCCCGGATGGTCGAGGCGGGCGGCTTCGAGGGTTTCCTCCGCGCCGACCACTACCAGTCGATGGGCACCGACCCGGGCCTGCCCGGCCCGACGGACGCCTGGCTGACCCTCGCCGCGCTGGCCCGCGAGACCAACCGGATCCGGCTCGGCACCCTGGTGACGTCTGCCACGTTCCGGCCGCCCGGTCCGCTGGCGGTGATGGTCGCGCAGGTCGACCAGATGAGCGGCGGCCGGGTCGAGCTGGGTATCGGCGCAGGCTGGTACGAGCGCGAGCACGTCTCGTACGGCATCCCGTTCCCCGCGATCGGCGAACGCTTCGACCGGCTGGCCGAGCAGCTTGAGGTGATCACCGGGCTGTGGCGGACCCCGCCGGGCGAGACGTACAGCTTCACCGGCGACCACTACCGCCTGGTCGACGCGCCGGCCCTGCCCAAGCCGGTGCAGGTGCCCGGACCGCCGATCATCGTGGGCGGGCGCGGCCCCAAGCGCACCCCCGAGCTGGCCGCCCGGTACGCCGACGAGTTCAACATGCCGTTCAAGTCCGTGGCGGAGACCGCCAAGGCGTACGACCGGGTGCGCGAGGCGTGTGACCGCAACGGCCGGACCGATTCCGGCCGGGCGCCGTTGGTGCTCTCCGCCGGGCTCGTGGTGGCCATCGGCCGGACCGACGCCGAGGCGCAGCGGCGCGCCGCGCCACTGCACGAGAAGAGCGCGTTGCCGCCGGAGGACCCGGTGGTCGGCTCGCCCGCGCAGCTCGTGCAGCGGATCGGCGAGTTCGCCGCGATCGGCGCCGTTCGGGTGCACCTGCGGCTGACGGATTTCGCCGACCTCGACCACCTCGAGCTGATCGCTGCCGAGGTTCTTCCGCAACTGGACGGAGACCGATGACCGACGTGATCGACGGGACCGAACTCGGGCCCGTGGGCCAGGAGATCGTGTACGAGAACGACCGGGTCCGGGTCTGGCACATCCGACTCGAGCCGGGCGAGCGGCAACCGCTGCACCGGCACGACCACCCCTACCTGGTGGTGGCGATCCAGGGCGCGAAGAACGTCGTCCAGACGATCGACGGCAAGCGGATCGACGCGGACGAGCCCACCGGCGGAGTGGTCTACCGCGACCCGGGAGCAGTGCACATGCTCACCAACGTCGGAGACACGATCTACCTGGCCAGGCTGGTCGAACTCAAGTAGACGCGCCGGAGGACGTGCCGCCACGCCGCGCGGCGCGCCGGTGGCGATCCGGTGGACCGGGTGCGTAACGTGCCGGACATGGCCTTTCGGACCTGGGGCAGACTGCTGCTCACGGCGCTTGGGGTGAGCGTGCTGGCCGGAGCCGGCCAGCTAGGCGTCGCGTACGGCTTCGGCATCGTCCGGCTCACCGGCGCCTTCACCGGCACGACCGTCAACCAGTGGCCCGCCCAGCTCGTCTGGGTGGGCTGGTTCGCCGCGAACGCCGCCGTGGCCGGCGCCGTCCTGACCGGACGCCTGGCCCGGCGGGACGCCCTGCCGGCCAGCACCGGCCGGCAACTGGCTGTCGGTGGCGCGGCCGCGCTCGGTGCCACTGCGGTCGCCCCGCTCTGCATGCAGCCGGCCCGGGCTGCCGAGCTGATCTCCGTCGACCCGGTCTGGGCGGTCGGCATCTGCGCCGTCCTGGGCGCGGTGATCGGGGCCGGCGCGGCGATCGCCGTCCTCCTCCGGCCCGAGTTGGGCTGGAACATGGCGGCCGTGGCCGGTGCCATCTGGCTGCTGGCGTTGATCTCCGTCCTGCCGTCGCTCGGCACGACCGGCCCGCTACCCACGGTGCGGCTCGGCGTGCTGGAGCCGAGCTGGCTGGACGCGGACGTGGCACAACGACTCGCGCTGCTCCTCCTGCCCATGGCCGCGCTGCTCGCCGGTGCCGCGACCGCCGGCCTGGCCCGCTGGCGCGGTCAGATCCCTCTGGTCAGCGCGGCCACCGGTGTGGCCGGCCCGGTGCTGGTGGCGTTCGCCTACCTGACCGCCGGCCCCGGCGACGCGGTGGACCGCTACCAGACCACGCCCTACTACGGCGCACTGATCGGCGTCCTCGCCGGCGCGCTCGGTGCGACCGCTGCCGCCCTGCTGCGCTGGCCTGCCGGCCGCACCACCGAGCCGGGGGCGATCGAGCCCACCACCATCCTGCCTCCGCTGCCCGCCGGTCCGGCCCTGCCGGGCACCGGCTCGGCAACGACGCCGGACCAGCGGGACGCCGCCGAAGCCACCGGCGCGGACCTGGTCGACGCCGGGCAGGGACCACGCCCCGCTGACGGGACCGACGCCTTCCGCATCGCCCCGGCGCACTGGGACTGGCCTGCGGGCACGGCGATCGGCCAGCGCAGCTCGGCCAGCGCCGACCCGGCCCGGCCGAAGGTCGACTGGTCCCACCACCACGCGGACGAAGCGGCACGGGACACCGACGGCACGACCACCGGCGGAACGGCCGCCGCCAGCACGACTAGCGGGCCGAACGCGGCTGACCGCCCCGGCCCGGCTACTGAGGCCGGCGCGGGTCCTGCTGTCGCCCCGGCGGGCACCGCGCCGGCGCCGGCCACCACCCAGCAGCCGATCAAGCCCGCTGAAGCCCCCTGGCCTCTCCGCGCGCTCCGAAAGGCCGGCACCGAGGTGCCCCGCCCAGCCAAGTCGGCCCGGGCAACCACCAGCGACATCACCACCCCGAGCGATTCCACCTCGCAGGCCGTCGACATCGTGGCCGGCCCGACCGCCGCCACAGCCGGTCCGACCGGCACAGACAGCCCGACCGCCGTCACGACCGGCACAGACGGCCCGACCGCCGTCACGGCCGGCTCGACCGCCGGTCCGACCAGCGAGCCGGGCAGGGACGGCCCGGGCCGCTCCGCGTCGCGGGTCACGGGCAACACGACCCACCCGACCGACCCCGACGCCACGAACACCAGCGCGACGGCGGCCAGCAGCCCGGCGAACACCAGCCGCGCGGCGAGCACAGACGGCGCTGTGAGCGACCACGGCGCGGCCAGCACCAACGGCACCGCCAACGACAGCGGCGCGCTGAGCGGCAACGGCACGCCGAGCACCAGCCGCGCCGCGAGCACCAACGGCGCGGTGCGCGACAACGGCGCGGTGAGCGACAACGGCGCGGTGAGCGACAACGGCGCGGTGAGCGACAACGGCGCGGTGAGCGACAACGGCGCGGCCAGCGGCACGGCCGCTGGGCCGGCGCCCAAGCCGCGTCGGGCCCGCAAGCCGAAGGTCACCCCGACCGCCGCCACGTCGGACCAGGCCGGCGACACGCCGCCGTCCCACACGGAAGCCGCCTCCACCGGCACCGCACCGAGTGGCACGCCCGACTCGATCACCGGTGTGCCACGCTCCTCCGCGCCGGGCGGTGCCCGGCGCGCCCCCACCGACTCGACCTCGAGCGTCGTCGACCCGGCAGCCACCGGGACCGACGCCATCGCTGCGGGCACGACCGCCGGCCGCGCCAGGAAGGCCGCCAAACCGGCCAAGCCCACCGACGGCACGGCGACCGAGCCCGGCATCGAAGCCCCGAGCACCAGGCTCGCTCGGAGTACCCGGACCACGCCGACGACCCCGGCCGCCGGCACCGGATCCACTCCGGGCCTCGGCGGCCCGACATCCGACCCGGGGGCGGCGCTCACCGCCGACGACGCCGCGTCGGCAGTCGCGGACGGGACCGACCGCACCAGCGACATCGGGTGGCGGCGGCCCAACCGTGGTCCTGGCCCGCTGTTCGGGGCGGCTCCGCGCGACGAACCAGAGGCGGACCGTTGGGCCCCGGCACCACCGGCCTGGCCGGTCACCCCCTCGTCGACGGCGTCGCAACAGGCCGACGGCCCCGAGTCGGCGGCATCGGACACCCCGGCCGGGCCGGAGGAGCCGACCGACTGGACGCCCCGTCCTCGGCACCGGGCACCACTGCCGGACCTGAGCCGGGCCGCCACCTGGGACGCCTTCGGCAACGCCCACCGCGCCGGCCCCGGTACGCAGGACAGCTCGAGCATCGCCCCCCGGACCGCTCCGAGCGACCCGGCCTCCACCGACGCCTCGGCAGCTCCCGCCGGATCGTCGAGCGCGATGGAACCCGCCTCACCAGCTCGGCCTCGCAGCGCTCCGGACCGGATGGCCGCTCGATGGCGACGACTGACCGGAGCGTCGGGCCAGAGCGCCGAGGCGGCGCAGCCCGACCTGAGTGAGCCGGTCGAGCCGGTGACCTCGACCGCGATTCCCGAGCAGGCCGGCACGTCTCGCGACGCTGCCAGCGGTGGCGCTGCCAGCATCGACACGGGCAGCGTCGACAACGCTGCCAGCGTCGACACGGGCCGCGTCGACAACGCTGCCAGCGGTGAGCGGGGCAGCCCCGCCACCGAACCAACCGCGCCGGCAGCGAAGGACGAGAAGGAGCCGCCCTCCCGGCGGGGTCCGCTCGGCTTGTTCCGCCGCAACCGGTCCCGGGCGGGCGAGGAGACCCCGGCCGCGCCGGACGAGCCGGAGACGCTTCCGGCGAAGGACGAGGAGTACGTCGACTGGGTCGCCGGGCTGAGCAAGCCGGTGTTGGACAACGAGCCGGAGCAGGAGAGCGGCCGCCGTTCGCTGCGCTCCACCGGTCGCCACCACCGCGAGTGAGCCTGCCCGGCGACTCGTCGGGTCGCCCTCGGTCGGCCTACCGGCTCGATCGACGCACGGCTAGCGCCGGAGCGACTGGTCAGGCCAGCGGCAGGTAGACCCGGCCGCCGCCGGTCACGAACTCCTCCGACTTGTCCTTCATGCCGCGGGCCGCGTACTCCTTGAGCTCCTGGGTGATCTTCATGGAGCAGAACTTGGGGCCGCACATCGAGCAGAAGTGCGCCGTCTTCGCCGGCTCGGCGGGCAGCGTGGCGTCGTGGTACGAGCGGGCCGTCTCCGGGTCCAGCGAAAGGTTGAACTGGTCCTCCCAGCGGAACTCGAACCGCGCCTTCGACAGCGCGTCGTCCCACGCCTGCGCGCCGGGGTGGCCCTTGGCCAGGTCCGCTGCGTGCGCCGCAATCTTGTACGCGATCACACCCGCCTTCACGTCGTCCCGGTCCGGCAGGCCGAGGTGCTCCTTCGGGGTGACGTAGCAGAGCATCGCGGTGCCGAACATGCCGATCATCGCGGCGCCGATCGCCGAGGTGATGTGGTCGTACGCGGGCGCGATGTCGGTGGTCAGCGGGCCGAGCGTGTAGAACGGCGCCTCGTGGCACCACTCCTGCTGAAGGTCCACGTTCTCCTTGATCTTGTGCATCGGGACATGCCCAGGCCCTTCGATCATCACCTGGACGTCGTACTCCCAGGCGACCTTGGTCAGCTCACCGAGGGTGCGCAGCTCGGCGAACTGCGCCTCGTCGTTGGCGTCGGCGATCGAGCCGGGCCGCAGACCGTCGCCGAGAGAGAAGGTCACGTCGTAGCGGGCCATCAGTGCGCACAGCTCGGCGAAGTTCGTGTAGAGGAAGTTCTCCTCGTGGTGCGCCAGGCACCAGGCCGCCATGATCGAGCCACCGCGGGAGACGATCCCGGTCACCCGGTCCACCGCCAGCGGCACGTACGGCAGCAGCACCCCGGCGTGCACCGTCATGTAGTCCACGCCCTGCTCGGCCTGCTCGATCACGGTGTCCCGGAAAACCTCCCAGCTCAGCTTCACCGGGTCGCCGCCGACCTTCTCCAGCGCCTGGTAGATCGGCACCGTCCCGATCGGCACCGGCGAGTTCCGCACGATGGCCTCGCGGGTCTCGTGGATCCTCTTGCCGGTGGAGAGGTCCATCACGGTGTCCGCACCCCAACGGGTGGCCCAGGTCAGCTTCTCCACCTCCTCCGCGACGGACGAGCTGACCGCCGAGGTGCCGATGTTGGCGTTCACCTTGACCAGGAACGCCTTGCCGATGATCGCCGGCTCGCACTCCGGGTGGTTGATGTTGAGTGGCAGCACCGCCCGGCCGGCCGCGATCTCGGTCCGGACCAGCTCCGGATCGACGTTCTCCCGAACGGCCACGAACTCCATCTCCGGCGTCACGACGCCGGCCCGCGCGTAGGCGAGCTGGGTCGGCCGCCGCCCGCCCACCCCGACCAGCGGCGTGCCCGCACCCCGCGCCGGCGCGACGTCACCCCGCTCGGCGATCCACGGCCCGCGCAACGGCGGCAGCCCCACCTCCGGGTCCGAGCCGGGGCCGGACGTGTCGTACAGCCGCACCGGTGGATGGTCGCCGGTCAGCGCCACCTCGGCGAACGGCACCCGGACATCCGGCCGTGACCCCTCGACGTACACCTTGCCTCGTGCGTGCATGACAGCCTCCCTGATGATCAAGCGGACCAGCCGAAGTGGTCCAGCGGCCCTCGGCCCGCTCCCAGCTCCCAACCCCGCGCGCCGGTCAGCGCGCGGAGCACGTACTCCTTGGCCGCCCCGACCGCCGCCGGCACCGGATCACCCAGCGCGAGCCGCACGGCGATCGCCGCCGAGAACGAGCACCCGGTGCCGTGTGTGTGGCGGGTCGCGATCCGGGGGGCGCGCAACAGGGTGGTGACGCCGCCGCCGTGCAGCACGTCCACCGACTCGTCGCCGTCCAGGTCGCCGCCGGTCACCACCACGTGGTCCGGGCCGCCGGCCGCGAGCGCCTCGGCAGCCACGACCATCCCGGCGAGGTCGTCCACCGGGCGTCCGGTGATGGCTGCAGCCTCCGCGCAGTTCGGCGTCGCCACCTTGGCGTACGGGAGCAGCCGCTCGACCGCCCCGACCACGCCGAGTCGGTGACCGCTGGTGGCGACCAGTACCGGGTCGACGACGAGTTGCGGCAGCCGGCCGTCCCGGGCGACCTCGGCCACCGCGTCGGCGACGGCCGGGGTGCCGAGCATTCCCGTCTTCACAGCGCCGATGGTGAAGTCGACGAGCACACTGTCCAACTGCTCGACGACCGTGCGCGGGGGCAGCGGCAGGACGGCGTCCACGCCCCGGGTGTTCTGTGCGGTGACCGCGGTGAGGACGCTGGTGCCGTACGCGCCGAGCGCCGCGAAGACCTTGAGGTCGGCCTGGATGCCGGCACCGCCGCCGGAGTCTGAGCCGGCGATGGTGAGGATGGTGCGCGGTGTCACTGCCCCTCGTTTCTGGTTGCGGTTTCGGGCTGCGGCGGGCCGTTTCTGGTTGCGGTTTCGGGCTGCGGTCGGCCGTGCCCACTCCCGGCGGTCAGGCTTGATCCCTGCGTGGGCACGGTCGGCCGCAGCCCTGACCTGGGGACCTCCGTCGGTCGGTGCCGGCTTGACATCGACGGGGTTGACGCCTCCTGACAGGCCCTCGTCAGGGTGGTCGCTAATCCCGTGGGGTCTTGGGCTCGCATGAGCGCACCGAGCACCGCCACTCCGCTAGCTCCCGCCTTGATGCAGGTGGTGACCTGTTCGGGGGTTTCGATGCCGCCCAGCACCAGGACGGGTACCGGGCTTCTGCGAATCAGCTTGCCTACGCCGTCGGCGCCCAACTGCGGGCCGTAGCCGGGCTTCGACTTCGTCGGGTAGACCGGGGAGACGGTGGCGTAGTGCTCGGTGGTCAGGCGGTTCAGTTCGGCCTGGTTGTGGCAGGAGCGGCCCACCAGTGCGTGGGTCGGTGGTGGGTAGGGGCCGGCCGCCGGTAAATGGACGGCGTCGCCGTCGAGCGGGTCGGGGCCGGCCACGATCAGGGTTCCGCCGGCTGCGGTGAGGATCACGCGCAGGTCGGCGGCGATGGCGACGCGTTCGGCGCGGGGCAGGTCCTTCTCCCGCAGCACCACCCAGCGCACTCCCCCGGCCACGGCCCCCGCCACGACCCGGTCGAGCCCGCCCCGCGCGACGAGTCGATCGGTCAACACGACGACACCCGACGGCGGGGTCACAGGTCGGGTCTTCCCTCGTCCGGAGTGGAGGGGAGGGCGTGGAAGCGGCGGGCGATCCGGCCGGCGCCGGCGGCCAGACGGCCGGCCTCGACCGCGTACCGCATCGCCGTGGCCATCGCCACCGGGTCGGCGGCCCGGGTGACCGCGCTGGCCAGCAGCACCGCATCGCAGCCCAACTCCATGGCCAGGGCGGCGTCGGACGCGGTGCCGATGCCCGCGTCCAGGATCACCGGTACGTCCACGCCCTGCCGGATCAGCCGGATGTGGTGCGGGTTGCCGATGCCGAGCCCCGAGCCGATCGGCGCGCCGGCCGGCATCACCGCGGCGCAGCCCACGTCGGCCAGCCGGCGGGCGAGCACCGGATCGTCACTGGTGTACGGCAGGACGGTGAAGCCGTCGGCGACCAGCTCTTCGGCGGCGCGGAGCAGCTCCACCCCGTCGGGCAGCAGCGTCCGCTCGTCGCCGATCACCTCCAGTTTGATCCAGTCGGTGTCGAACGCGTCCCTGGCCAGCCGGGCCACCTTCACGGCGTCGGACGCGGTGTGACAGCCGGCGGTGTTCGGCAGCAGCCGTACCCCGCACCGGTCGAGCAGGTCCAGCAGCCCACCGGCGGAGCCCGGAGCGGTGTCCACCCGGCGCAGCGCCAGGGTGACCAGCTCGGTGCCGGAGGCCCGGATCGCCTGCTCCAGCACGTGCAGGTTCGCGGCCCCACCGGTGCCCAGGATCAGCCGCGAGGTGAACGTCGCCCCGCCCAGCTCGAACGACACGCCGCTCACCCGCCCTGCGCCGCGGTGAGCACCTCGACCCGGTCCCCGTCGCACAGCACCGTGACCGGCCAACCGGTCCGGGGCACCACCTCGCCGTTGACCGCGACCGCCACCCCACGCTGCTGCGGGGTGATGTCGCGGACCAGGTCGGCCACCGACGCGCCACCCGGGACACTGCGCCCGGCTCCGTTCACGATCAACTCCACCGCTCCCCCTCCATCGTGTGATCAGGTCCGCCACCATCCACCAGGTCCGCCAGGAAACGGTCGGGCCGGAAGGGCGCGAGCAGCGGATCGGGCACGCCGGTGGTCACCAGGTCGGCGATCAGATCGGCGGTGACCGGGGTGAGCACGATGCCGTGCCGGTGGTGCCCGGTGGCCGCCAGCACGTCCGGCCGACCGGGCAGCGGCCCGAGGATGGGCGCGTTGTCCGGGGTGCCCGGACGCAGTCCGGCGACCGCCTCGACCAGGTCGTACTCGGCCAGCTCGGGGAGCAGATCGACACCGGCCCGGAGCAGGCGCAGCACCGCGCCGGCGGTCACCGAGGTGTCCGTCCGCTCCTCGACCGTGGCGCCCAGCACCACCTCACCGTCGACGCGCGGCACCAGGTAGATCGGCTCGCCGTCGGCGTACCCCCGGATCACGTGCCGGAAGCCCGGCGCGACGCCGCCGGGCGCGCGCAGCCGGAGGATCTGGCCCTTGACCGGCCGCACCGGCAGGCCGGTGAGGGCGGCGGCGCCACAGCCGGCGGCGACCACGATGACCTGGGCATCCACGTCGGCGAGGTGGTGCACCGCCTGCGCTACGAGCACCGCGCCGGCCCGCTGCGCGGCCGTGCGCAGCGCCGGCACCAGCAGCCGTGGATCGACCTGGTGATCGGTGGGCGCGAGCGCGCCGCCGCGCACCCGTGGTGCGAGCGCCGGCTCGCGGTCGCGCAGCTCGGTGGGGCGCAGCGGGGTCACCGGCAGACCCAACCCCTGCTGGTACGCCCAGAGCCGGCGCGCCTCGGCCAGGTCGTCCCCGGTCAGCCCGACCATCAGCGTGCCCTCGGTGCGGTAGCCGACCTCGACGCCGGTCGCCTCGGTCAGCTCGGCGGCGAACGCCGGCCAGCGGGCGGCGGACGCCAGCAGCAGCGACGTCAGCTCGTGCTCACCGAAGTACGCCTCCGCGACCGGGGAGAGCATGCCGGCGGCGACCGCCGACGCCCCCGAGCCGGGTGCCGGGTCGTGGACGACCACCCGCAGCCCTCGGGCGGCACAGCGCCAGGCAATGGCCAGCCCGATCGGGCCCGCCCCCACCACCGCGACGTCGGGCCGGGCCCGGTCGCTGGATCGCGTCGACGGGGACCGGCCGCTCAGCACGTCAGTGCCTCGAGCAGCTCGGCGGTGGCCCGGGCGGGGTCGGCGGCAGCGGAGACGGCACCGACCACCGCCACCCCGTACGCCCCGGCGGCCCGCAGCGCCGGCACCCGAGCGGCGGTCACCCCGCCGATCGCGATCACCGGGACGTCGACCGCTTCGGCCACCGCGCGTACCCCCGCCGGGCCGATCGGGTCCGGCAGCCCGGATTTGGTGCTGGTGGCGTGGCAGGGCCCGACGCCCAGGTAGTCGGCGCCGGCGGCGACCGCCTCGACCGCTGTGCCCGGCGCCCGGGCGGTGGCGCCCAGCACGCCCGTGGGGCCGAGCACCCGGCGGGCGGCGGCGACCGGCAGGTCGTCGGCCCCGATGTGCCCGCCGGCGGCGCCCACCGCCAGTGCCACGTGCAGCCGGTCGTTGACCAGGCAACTCGCCCCGTACGCCGTGCAGAGAGCCAGCACCTGGCGGGCCAGCTCGTACGCCTCACGGTCGGTCGCGGAGTCCTCGACGCGGACCTGCACCACCAGGTCGGCGCGGGCCGCCGCGAGGGCGGCCCGGACCACGGTGAGCGGATCGCGCCCGGGTCGGGTGTCGGTGATCAGATGCAATCGCCCAAGGGACGGCACGGCAACGCTCCTCCCTGCGCCGGCATTACCCGGATCAGGTTCGACGGTCGGGGGCTGTCAGCCCCCCTCTCAGCCCGGTACACCGGGCTCCCGTGGGTTACTTGCGTGTCACCGTACGACAGAAGAGCCGGACTGCCAAGGCGGGGGGCGGTGGCGGAGGTGGCTCGCCGCGCGCAGGGCGCTTCATGCGGTCCTGTTCCGAATGTCGCCCGCCGTTGCAGAACCGTTATCCGCCAGCATCTTGCCGGACATTGATCCAGTCGAATTAATTTGTTCAGCGATTCGACAAAATGCTGGCGTGGACGCCCTGGCACGGTGGCCCCACCGGCTCCATCTGGGACGGTCTTCGGCGAGCCGGCCCCCGCGATCCTGTCCACCGCGACATAGGAGGCGGCGTGTCCCCATCCCGTCGTGCCCGCGTACCCATCACCGCGACCCTGATCTCCCTGGCCCTGGCCTCGACGACCCTCGTCGGGCCGCCCGCGCAGGCGGCAACCGCAGAGCCCGCACCGGCCGCACAGGCCGCCCCGGCGGCGCAGATCGCCCCGGCGCCGCCCCGGGCTGCTCAGGCCGCCGACGACCCCTTCTCCGTCCTGGTCTTCTCGAAGACCGCCGGTTTCCGGCACGACTCCATCCCCGCCGGCCTCGCCGCCATCCAACAGCTCGGCACCGCCAACGGATTCACCGTGGACAGTTCCGAGGACGGGGCGGTATTCACCGACGCCAACCTCGCGAACTACCGGGCCGTGATCTGGCTCTCCACCACCGGGGACGTCCTGGACCCCGATCAGCAGGCCGCGTTCGAGCGCTACGTCCGTGCCGGCGGCGGTTACGTCGGCATCCACGCCGCCTCGGACACCGAGTACAGCTGGGCGTGGTACGGCGACCTGGTCGGCGCGTACTTCGCCAGCCACCCGGCGAACCAGCAGGCCACGGTCAAGGTGGAGGACCACGCCCACCCGTCCACCGCCGAGTTGCCGGACCGGTGGTCCCGGTTCGACGAGTGGTACAACTTCCAGACCAACCCCCGGCCGGACGTGCACGTGCTGGCCAGCCTGGACGAGACCAGCTACGCACCGGGCGCCGGCGCGATGGGCGCCGACCACCCGACCTCCTGGTGCCAGGACTTCGACGGCGGCCGTTCCTGGTACACCGGCGGCGGGCACACCCCGGAGTCGTACGCCGACCCCGCGTTCCTCGGCCACCTGCTCGGCGGCATCCGCACCGCCGCCGGTGTGGCGGACGCCGACTGCGGCGCCTCGAAGACCGCCAGCTTCGAGAAGGTCACGCTGGACAGCAACACCAGCAACCCGATGGAGCTGGACATCGCCCCGGACGGCCGGGTCTTCTACGTCGAGCGCGACGGCCGGGTGCAGATCGTCAAGCCGGACACCGGCAGCACCGTCACGGCCGCCGACCTGGACGTCTTCACCGGCAACGAGGACGGCCTGATCGGCATCCGACTCGACCCGGGCTTCGCCACCAACAAGTGGGTGTATCTCTACTACGCGCCGAACGACGGGGTCACCCGCAATCTGCTGTCCCGGTTCACGGTGACCGGCGACACCATCGACCTGGCCAGCGAGAAGCAGGTGCTGCGGGTCGACACCCAGCGCAACACCTGCTGCCACGCTGGCGGCAGCATGACCTTCGACGGGAACGGCAACCTCTACCTGGCCACCGGGGACAACACCAACCCGTTCGAGTCGGACGCGTTCACCCCGATCGACGAGCGCCCCGGCCGGCAGGACTTCGACGCGCAGCGCACCTCCGGCAACACCAACGACCTACGCGGCAAGGTGATCCGGATCCACCCGGAGGACGACGGGACGTACACGGTCCCGGAGGGCAACCTCTTCCCGCCGGGGACCGAGAAGACCCGGCCGGAGATCTACGCGATGGGTTTCCGGAACCCGTTCCGGATCGGCATCGACCCCGGCACCAACACCCTGTACGTGGGCGACTACGGGCCGGACGCCGCTGCCAACAACCCCAACCGTGGCCCCGAGGGCACGGTCGAGTGGAACATCGTCGGCACCCCCGGCAACTACGGCTGGCCGTACTGCACCGGGGCGAACTACGCCTACAACGACTACCCGTTCCCGTCCGGCCCGAGCGGGCCGAAATTCGACTGCGCGGCGGTGGTGAACAACTCGCCCAACAACACCGGGCTCACCAACCTGCCGCCGGTCATCCCCGCCACCGTCGACTACGACTACAGCGGCAACCCGCTCTTCCCCGAGATCGGCGGGGGCGGCGCCCCGATGGCCGGCCCGGTCTACCGGTACGACGCCGACCTCGCGTCCGACCGGAAGTGGCCGGCGTACTTCGACGGCAAGGCGCTCTTCGGCGAGTGGAACCAGTCGAAGATGTACACCATGCAGGTCACCGGTGACGGCAGGTCGCTGGTCGACATCAACCAACTGCTCACCGGCATGAGTCTGATCCGGCCCATGGACTTCGAGTTCGGCCCGGACGGCGCGCTCTACCTGATCGAGTGGGGCACCGGTTTCGGCGGCAACAACGACGACTCCGGGGTCTACCGGATCGACTACATCGCCGGTGACCGAGCACCGATCGCCGTGGCCGCCGCCAACCCGACCTCCGGGCCGGCACCACTGACAGTGGCCTTCTCCAGTGCCGGCTCCCGGGACCCGGACGGTGGCGCGCTCACGTACGCGTGGGCCTTCGGCGACGGGCAGACCTCCACCGACGCGAACCCGACGCACACCTACGCCACGGCGGGCAGCTACACCGCCCAGCTCACCGTGACGAACCCGAAGGGCCGGACCGCGGTGGCCAACGTGCCGATCACCGTGGGCAACACCGCGCCGACGGTGACCATCGAGTTCCCGCCGAACGGCGGCTTCTTCGACTGGGGTGACCAGGTCCGCTACACGATCTCGGTGACCGACCCGGAGGACGGGCAGATCGACTGCGGCCGGGTCCAGCTCCAGGTGCTGCTCGGCCACGACGAGCACGCCCACCCGCTGGAGCAGCACACCGGCTGCACCGGCACCGTCCAGACGTCGCTCGCCTCCGGGCACGGCGCCGAGGCGAACGTCTTCGCCGTCTTCGAGGCCACCTACACCGACCAGGGCGGCACCGGCGGGGCCGGACCGCTCACCGGGCGGGCCATCGAGCAGTTGCAGCCCAAGCGGAAGCAGGCCGAGTACTTCACGGCCACCGGACGGGCGGCGGTGAACACCGGCGGCGGTGATCCTGGCGTACAGCGGGAGACCTCCACCGACACCGCGGGCGGCGGCCAGAACATCGGATTCATCGAGGACGGCGACTGGTGGTCGCTCGCCCCGGCGGACCTGACCAACATCACCTCCGTCCGCTTCCGGGCCGCCTCGGCCGGCACCGGTGGTCGGGTCGAGGTGCACGTCGGCGCGGTCGACGGACCGCTGGTCGCCTCGGCGACCGTCCCCGGCACCGGCGGCTGGCAGACGTACACGGACGTGACCGCGCCGGTGACCGGCGCCGGGAGCGGCACGCTGTACTTCGTGGCCCGCGACCCGAACGGCGGCGCGGGTTCGCTGTTCAACGTCAACTGGATGGACTTCATCGGCCGCGGCGTCACCGAGAACGCGCCGCCGGCGGTGACCGCCACCGCCACCCCGGCCACCGGCACCGCGCCGGTCACCGTCGCCTTCGACGGCACGGCCACCGACGCCGAGGGCGACACCCCGTTGACGTACGCCTGGGACTTCGGTGACGGGGGCACGGCGACCACGGTGGACGCCAGCCACACCTACACCAGTCCGGGCACGTTCACGGCCACCCTCACGGTGACCGACAGCAAGGGTGCCAAGTCGTACGCCACGGTGCCGGTGCGCATCGAGGCGCCGAACACGTCCTGCTTCGGGGCGCGCTCGGACGACTTCACCGGCACGAGCCTGGACCGGGCCCGGTGGACCACCGTGGTCCGGGAGAACCAGCTCCACTCGGTCTCCGGCGGCGCGCTGCGGCTGCCCACCTCGGTGGGTGACCTCTACGGTGCCCGCAACGACGCCACCAACCTGGTGCTCCAGCCGGCCCCCGCCGGCGCCTGGCAGGTGACCACCCGGCTCACCCTGCCGGTGACGGCCAACTACCAGCAGGCCGGTCTGCTGGTGTACGGCGACGACGACAACTACGCCAAGCTGGATCTGCTCTACGCGGACAGCCGTCGGGTGGAGTTCATCCGGGAGACGGCCGGCAGCCCTCGCAACGAGGCCGCCGACAGCGTCGCCGCACCCGCCGGCGACACCCTGCAACTCCGGATCAGCAGCGACGGGACGAACCTGACCGCCGCTGTCTCGGCCGACGGGCAGACCTTCACCCCGGTCGGTCGGTCCGCCGATCTCGCCGGCATCACCAACCCGCGGATCGGGCTCTTCGCGCTCAACGGCGGCACCGAGGCGCCCGTGGTCGACACGACCTTCGACTGGTTCCAGATCTCGCCGGACGCTCCGGCGGGGCCGGTCGATCCGTCGGACGAGTTCACCGGCGACACGTTGGACAAGTGCCGGTGGAACGCGATCCTGCGGGAGGACCCGAACGGTTACCGGGTCACCGGTGGCGCGCTGCGGGTCGACGTGCCGAACGGCGACATCTACGGCACCGACAACACCGGGCCGAAGAACTTCATCCTCCAGACCGCGCCGGCCGGCGACTGGACCCTGGAGACGAAGGTCGACGGCAGCCTGCTGAACGAGCAGTACCAGCAGGCCGGCCTGATCGTGCAGGCGGACGACGACAACTACCTGAAGTTCGACTACATCGCGGACAACCAGGTCGGCCAGCCGGTGACGCGGCGGATCGAGTTCCGCAGCGAGATCGGCGGGGCCGTCCAGAACCCGCAGCCGGAGGCGGGCAACCTGACCGCCTCGGTGTGGCACCTGCGGCTGGCCCGCAGCGGCGACACCTTCACGGCGTCGTACTCGGCCGACGGGACGACCTGGACGGCGTTGACCACGCTCACCAACAGCGCGGTCGGGGCCACCCCGAAGGTCGGGCTGTTCACCCTCGGCGCCAACCAGACCGCCTCGAAGACGGCCGGGTTCGACTATTTCCGGCTGACCGCACAGGCGGCCGACCAGACCGCGCCGGTGACCACCTCGGTGGTCTCCGACACCCCGACCGACGGCTGGTACACCGGCCCGGTGACGGTCACCCTGACCGGGGCCGACGAGGCCGGCGGCAGCGGGCTGGCCGGTACGGCGTACCAGCTGGACGGGGCCACCACCTGGACGGATTACACCGCTCCGGTGGCGATCAGTGGGGACGGCGAGCACGAGCTGCGGTTCCGCTCGACGGACCAGGCGGGCAACGTGGAGTCGACGAAGACCATCCCGGTCAAGATCGATGCCACCGCGCCGGTCACCTCGGCGACGTTTGCGCCCGCGAACGACGCCGGCTGGCACGACGGGACGATCCCGGTCGTGCTGACCTCGACCGACGCCGGGGCCGGGGTCAGGACTGTGGAGTGGTCGCTCGACGGTGGCGCGTGGACGCCGTACACGGCACCGGTCGAGGTGACCGGTGACGGGCAGCACGAGCTGCTGTTCCGGGCCACCGACAAGGCGGGCAACGCCGAGACGCTCAAGTCGGCGGTGCTGCGGATCGACGGCACCAAGCCGACGCTGCTGGTGTCCGGGATCGCGGACGGCCAGCTCTACGGGGACAGCCAGGACGTCCGGGTGTCCTGGCAGGCGGTCGACCCGACCTCCGGCATCGCCAGCGTGGTCGGCGATCTGGACGGCCGTCCGTACGCCAGCGGCACCCTGCAGGCCATGTACGAGCTGCCACTCGGCCTGCACGAGCTGACCGTCACCGCCACCGACAAGGCGGGCAACACCACCACCTCGGCGGTCCGGTTCTTCGTCACCACCTCGTTCCGGGACCTGCAGAACCTGCTGGACCGGTTCAAGGCGACGGGGCGGCTCTCGGCCAAGGCGCACAAGCAGTTGACGGTGAAGCTCGACGCGGCCCGTCAGGCCGAGGCGGCCGGCAACGACAACAAGGCGATCAAGCAGTTGACCGCTTTCCGCACGCTCGCCGCCGACACCACCCTGGTGGCTGAGGCGGAGATCCGGGACGTCCTCGTCCGGGACGCCGACGCCATGGTCGTCCGGCTCGGCGGTACGGCCAGCAAGGCCGGCGTACGGGCGAACGACGGCGAATCGGTCAAGGGCACCGGACGGCTCGGTGGCGACGCCACCCGGCTCGCACCCGGTCGCCAGCTCTGATCCGACGAGGCCCCTCCCCGACGCTGCGGCGTCGGGGGGGGGCCTCCCTCATCCGTAGTGAGGAGATGTCCGTGGCGCGAGTCCGCAAGGTGTTGGCCGCCGTCCTCGCCGGGCTGGCCCTGACCCTGGTGTCCGCGGCGCCGGCCGGCGCGCAGGCCGACAGACTCAAACTGGCGGTGGCCGGCGACGGGGCTGAGGGGGTCACCATCCAGGCCACCTACGCCGACGGACGCCGGCTGGACAGGGAGGTGCGGTTGGTCCTCACCGCCACCGGCCCGGACGGGCAGAAGGTAGGACCGGTGCAACTCGCACCGGCACCGGAGGGACAGGGCTTCTACACCAGCGGTTCGCTGCTCTCCGCCGGCAGCTGGCGGGTGAAGGTCAACGCCCCCGCTCCGCACCAGGGCGAGGCCACCGCCACGGTGCAGGCGAAGGCGCAGGCGCAGGCCCCCCGGCGATCGCCCTCGCCCTCGCCCTCGCCGACGGCCGACCGCGACGGTTGGTGGTGGCCGGTCGCGGCGGCGGGCCTCGCGCTCCTTGCCGCGGCGATGGGCGCGGGCATGCTGCTGGGCCGCCGCCGCAGCAGCGACTGATCAACTCGTTATCCCTGAAGTCGGGGTGTCCTGTCGTCCAGACACCCCGACTTCAGGGAACGCGAGTGGATCACCTGCCGGCGGGCGCCCGCCCGACGATCAGAGAACGTCGCGCAGCGCGGCCAGGTCCTCGTCGGTGGGCTCCCAGGTGCCGGCGGCGGCGTTCGCGTGCACCTGCTCGGGCGTGGTGGCGCCGGCGATCACCGAGGTCACCGCGGGCTGGGCGGCCAGCCCGCCGATCGCGACCTGGAGCATGGTGAGCCCCCGCTGCGCCGCGTACGCCTCGATCGCCTCGATGGTGTCCCAGTCGGCTGCGGCGAGCCGCTCCGCGTACCGGCCACCGCCGGAGAGCCGGCTGCCGGCCGGCGGCTGCCCCTCGCGCTTGTACTTGCCGGTGAGCAGGCCGTTGGCGAGCGGGAAGAACGGCAGCATGCCGAGGCCGAACCGCTCACACGCCGGGATCACCTCGGCCTCCACCGAGCGCTCCACCAGGCTGTAGTGGTTCTGCGCGCTGATGAAGCGGGCCCGACCGTTGGACGAGGCGACCCAGTCCGCGTCGGCGATCTGCCAGCCGGCGAAGTTGGAGTTGCCCAGGTAGCGGACCTTGCCGTCGCGGACCAGGTCGTCGAGGGCGGCCAGGGTCTCGTCGATCGGGGTGCCCGGGTCGGGCTCGTGCATCTGGTACAGGTCGATGTGGTCGGTGCCCAGCCGCCGCAGCGACGCCTCCACCGCCCGCGCGATGTACCGCCGGGCGCCTCGGGCGCCGTGGTCCGGCCCGTTGAGGCCGTTCATGTCCATGCCGAACTTGGTGGCCACCACCACGTCGTCCCGGCGGCCCTTCAGCGCCTGCCCGAGCAGTTCCTCGGAGGCGCCCTGCGGCTCTCCGTAGATGTCGGCGGTGTCGAACAGGTTGATCCCGGCGTCCAGGGCGGCGTCGACCACCGCGCGGGTGCCGTCGAGGTCGAGCTTGCGGCCAAAGTTGTTGCAGCCGATGCCGACCACGGACACCACGAGCCCGGAGTCGCCCAGCCGGCGATAGGTCATTTCAGTCACGAGATCCACTCTATGCCGGCTCGGCGGCCGGTCGCCGAGGGACGGATCACCCGACGTCCCAGACCGGCTCCGGCGTCTCCACCACCTCGCTGTCGCCCCGGAACAGCACGAACCGGTCGAACGAGCGGGTGAACCAGCGGTCGTGGGTGACGGCGATGACCGTCCCCTCGAACGCGGTCAGGCCCGCCTCCAGCGCCTCGGCGCTGGCCAGGTCGAGGTTGTCGGTGGGCTCGTCGAGCAGCAGCAGTGTCGCCCCGGAGAGCTCCAGCAGCAGCACCAGGAATCGGGCCTGCTGCCCACCGGAGAGGGTGCCGAAGCGCTGGTCACCCTGCCCGGCCAGCTCGTAGCGGCTGAGCACCCCCATCGCCGCATTCCGGTCCATCCCGGTCCGGTGCTCGTCACCCCGCCAGAGGATCTCGACCAGGGTCTTGGGCGTCAGCTCCGGTCGGTCGTGGGTCTGCGAGAAGTGCCCGGGGCGGACCCGGGCACCGAGCCGGACCGTGCCGTCGTGCGCCACCGGTGCGAGCGCGGCAGCGCCGTCGACCGGCCCGTTGGCCGGGTCGGGGTCGGTGCCGCCACGGGCCAGCAGCCGCAGGAAGTGCGACTTGCCGGTGCCGTTGGCGCCGAGCACCGCCACCCGGTCGCCGTACCAGATCTCCAGGTCGAAGGGGTAGGTCAGGCCGTCGAGCTCCAGCTTGTCGCAGATCACCGCGCGCTTGCCGGTCCGTCCGCCGGTCAGCCGCATCCGGATGTCCTGATCCTTCGGCGGTACGGGCGGTGGCCCGGCCTCCTCGAACTTGCGCAGCCGGGTCTGCGCGGCCTGGTAGCGCGAGGCCAGCCCATCGTTGTACGCCGCCTTCTGCTTGTACATCAGCACCAGCTCGCGCAGCTTCTGGTGCTCCTCGTCCCACCGGCGGCGCAGCTCGTCGAGGCGGGCATGTCGGGCCACCCGCGCCTCGTACCAGCTGGCGAAGCCGCCCGGGTGCACCCAGGCGCTGCCGCCCTCCACGGCGACCACCCGGTCGGCGGACTGGGCCAGCAGCTCCCGGTCGTGCGAGACGTAGAGCACCGACTTGGTCGACTCCCGCAGCCGCGCCTCCAGCCAGCGCTTGCCGGGCACGTCGAGGAAGTTGTCCGGTTCGTCGAGCAGCAGCACCTCGTCCGGGCCGCGGAGCAGCAGCTCCAGCGCGAAGCGCTTCTGCTGCCCGCCGGAGAGGGTGCGGACCGGCCGTTCACGAGCGCTGTCCCAGGGCAGGCCGAGCACGATGGTGGTGACGGTGTCGAAGAGCACCTCGACGTCGTACCCGCCGGCCTCGCCCCAGGCGGCGAGCGCGTCGGCGTACGCCAACTGCGCCTTGCCGGCGGCGGTGCTGTACTTACCGCGGACCTCGGCCACCCGCATGGCCGCCTCGGTCTCGGCGAGCCGGCGGCCGGCCTCGCGCACGGCCGGCGGGGCCAGCGACAGCGCCAGGTCGGCGAGCGTCGACTCGTCGCCGATCATGCCGATGAACTGGCGCATCACGCCCAGCCCGCCGGCCCGCGCGACCGCGCCGGTACGCACCGGCAGGTCACCGGCGACCATCCGCAGCAGGGTCGTCTTTCCCGCGCCGTTCGGCCCGACCAGGGCGACCTTGGCCCCCTCACCGACCCGGAACGACACGTCGGCGAAGAGTTCCCGACCGTCGGGCAGAATGTGCCCGACCGCTGCCACGTCCACGTATCCCACGCCGGGATCCTGCCCCAGTCAGCGCCGGGGGGACATCCAATTACCGGGTGACCCGCAGCACCCGGAAGCCTTTCTGGCTGGCGTGCCGCTCGACCTGCCAGCCCTGGTCGGTCAACCAACGGTGCAGCGAGTCGCCACCGAGGTGCCGGGCGATCACCAGCCAGGCGACGCCGTCCGGGGCGAGCCGGGGCAGCCAGCGCAGCAGCAGGTCGTGCAGCCCGTCCTTGCCGATGCGGATCGGCGGGTTGGACCAGAGCTGGGCGAAGCGGAGGTCCTCCGGAACGTCGTCCGGAGCGCTGACCCGGATGCGATCGCCAGCGCCGACCCGGGCGGCGTTGGCGGCGGTCAGTTCGCGGGCCCGGGCGTTGACGTCGACGGCCCAGACGGTGCTCGCCGGTGCCACGTCCGCGAGCACGCACGCGATCGGCCCGAACCCGCAGCCGAGGTCGAGCAGCTCACCAGTGGTGTCGGCGGTCGGCAGCTCGGCCTTGCGCAGCAGGACCGCCGTGCCCGGGTCGAGGCGGGTGGCGGAGAAGACCCCGCCGGCCGAGGCGAGCCGGTAGTCGCGGCCGGCGACGGAGAACTCGACCTCGCGCGCCGAGGCGTCGCTGGCGGGCTGAGCGGTGAAGTAGTGGTCGCCGGTCACGCCGCAATTCTCGCACCGGCCCGGGTACGCCACGACACCACCCACGCGCACATTTCCCATTATTACCCCCTAAAGGGACAATGGCTCCTACTCTAGGCGACATGGTGTATCGGTACGAGTCCGATGAGGACGCTTTCGTGGAGTACCCGGATCCCGGGCCCGACCCGTTGGTGCTCGGCGCCGGCCCGCCGCCGCCGGCCGGGCCCTCTCCGTCACGCTTCCCCGCGCCGACGTTGCGTCGGACGAACCAGATCGCCCTGCCGTCATCCGAGCCGCCGGCCCGTGCCGATACTCCGGTCGCCGCGCCGCGTAGCCAGATCTACACCTCGTCGCAGCCGATCGAGCCGCCCACCCAGCGCGGAGGCGGCCGGCTCTGGCAGGTGCTGATCGGCGGCGCGGCCGTCCTCGTCCTGCTCGCGCTCTGCGGGCTGGGCGCCGCGGCGGTCCTGATGGACCGGGACCCGCAGCCGCAGACCAACCCGACACACCAGCCGAACGCCGCCCCGTCCGCCGCCGAGCCGGAGCATCGGCAGGACCTCGACTCCCGGGACACCGATCAGGCTCCGCTCACCGCCAAGGAGCTCTTCCCCGGCAAGGAGCTGGTGGTCGCCGCCGGGCAGCAGAGCTACCAGGTGCTCAAGACGCACTCCAGCGGCAGTTGCGCCATCGCCGCCACCGGCGAGGTGGCCGACCTGCTGGTCCGCCTGGGCTGCAACCAGGTCGTCCGGGCCACGCTGCGGACTCCCGATGGCGACCACCTGGTCACCGCCGGGCTGTTCAACCTCACCGACAAGGTCAGCGCGGAACGGGCCCGGGACCGGATCCGGCCCCTGCTCGACGAGCGGCAGGGGCGTTTCCGGGGCTACGCCGCGGGTGACGGCACCAACGTGGTGACCACGGCGCCAGCCCGGGTCGGTTGGCAGGTGCGGGGTCACTACCTGGCGTACGCGCTGGTGGTCAGTGCGGACGGCGCCGCGGTCAAGTCGGGCGATGCCAAGATCCGGGAGATCCTGTTCGACATGATCGAGCTGCACCTCAGCCGGGGCGTGCTGCAACGGCGGGCCGAAGGGGGCACGGCCGGGCAACCCACGGCGGGCCCGACGGAACGCAGCGGCACCCAGAGCGGCAGCCCCGACAACGGAGAGTTGCCGAACGACTGACCCACCGCATCGCCGGACCGGCGGCTCAGCCCTCGACCGGGACCCGCAGGCGGCGGGTGAGGTCGGCACGGCGGGCGTACTCCGCCGGATCGGCCGGGTAGCCGACCGCGACCAGGGTCAGCCCGTGCGCGGGCGCCACGGTCACCTCGCTGGACCGGTCCCGACGGTCGAGCAGGCTGCCCGGCCACTCCACCGGGCGGCGGCCGTCCCCGGCCACCAGCATGGCCCCCACCAGGCTGCGCACCATCGCCTGGCAGAACGCGTCCGCCTGCACGGTGGCGACCAGGAGGCCGTCCGGGTCGCGGCGCCAGTCCAGCCGGGTCACCTCGCGCAGCGTCGTCGCGTGTTCCTTGCGCCGGCAGTACGCGGCGAAGTCGTGCTCGCCGACCAGGCCGGCCGCCGCCGCGTTCAGCGCGGCCAGCTCCAGCGGCCTCGTCCAGGCCAGCACCTCGTGCCGGCGCAGCGGCTCGGCACCGAAGCGGGCGTCGGTGACCCGGTACTCGTAGCGTCGGAAGGTCGCCGAGAACCGGGCGTCGAAGTCGACCGGGACCTCGGTCATCGCCCGTACCCGCACGTCGGTCGGGAGCAGCCGGGCCAGCCGGCGCAGCAGCCGCTCCTCATGCTGCCGCCACACCTCGGCGGGCAGGTCCAGATGACAGACCTGCCCGGTGGCGTGCACCCCAGCGTCGGTCCGCCCGGCCACGGTCAACCCGGTGGCCGTACCAGCGCCGAGGACCAGGTCCAGGGTCTCGGCGAGCACCCCGGCGACCGTACGACGGGTCGGCTGGGCGGCCCAGCCGGAGAAGCCGGTGCCGTCGTACGAGACGTCCAGCCGTAGCCGGATCCGCTCGTCCACTCGTACCTCCAGTTACGGGTCGGGCCCGACACCCCGATGGGGTGCCGGGCCCGACGTTGCCCTAGATCAGGCCTTGTTCTCGGTGGCCTCGTCGCTGTCCTCGCGGGCGGCGTCGGTGTCACCGGACGCCGACACCGGCGCCTCGGAGTCCTGGTCGGCCTGGGCCGACTGCGGGGTCTCCTCGGCCGGGGCGAGCGCCTCGACCTTGTCCTGCTGCGCGGCCTTGCGGGCGGCGGTCTTCTTGTTCACCTTGGGCTCGGCGACCTGAAGCTCCTCCACCAGCTCGATGATCGCCATCGGCGCGTTGTCACCCTTGCGCGGACCGGTCTTCACGATCCGGGTGTAGCCGCCGGGACGGTTCGAGTACCGCGGTGCGATCTGGTCGAACAGGGCGTAGACCACGTCCTTGTCCTTGACGACGCCCAGCACCCGCCGGCGAGCGGCAAGGTCACCGCGCTTGGCCTTGGTGATGAGCTGCTCGGCCAGCGGACGCAGCCGCCGGGCCTTCGTCTCGGTGGTCTGGATCTTGCCGTGCTGGAACAGCGCGGTGGCCAGGTTCGCCAGCATCAGCCGCTCGTGCGAGGGGCTGCCGCCGAGGCGGGGGCCCTTGGTGGGCGTGGGCATTTTTGGTGCTCCTCAGTTGTGGCGGCAGCGCGGACTAGAGCTGCTCGGTCTCGCGGTAGTCGTCGGTGTCGTAGTCGCCCTCGCCGAAGGTGTCCACGACGTGCGCCGGGTCGAAGTTCGGGGCCGAGTCCTTCAGCCCAAGACCCATCCCGGCGAGCTTCATCTTGACCTCGTCGATCGACTTCTGACCGAAGTTGCGGATGTCGAGGAGGTCGGCCTCGGTACGCCCGATGAGCTCACCAACGGTGTTGATGCCCTCGCGCTTGAGGCAGTTGTAGGAGCGGACGGTGAGGTCCAGCTCCTCGATCGGCAGAGCGAGGTCCGCCGCCAGCTGGGCGTCCTGCGGGGACGGCCCGATGTCGATACCCTCGGCGGTCTCGTCCAGCTCCCGGGCCAGCCCGAACAGCTCCACCAGAGTCGAGCCGGCGGAGGCCAGCGCGGTACGCGGGCCCATCGACGGCTTGGTCTCGACGTCGATGATCAGCCGGTCGAAGTCGGTGCGCTGCTCAACGCGGGTCGCCTCGACGCGGTAGGTCACCTTGAGCACCGGCGAGTAGATCGAGTCGACCGGGATCCGGCCGATCTCCGCGCCGGACTGCTTGTTCTGTGCGGCCGTCACGTAGCCCCGGCCCCGCTCGACGGTCAGCTCCATGTCGAGCCGGCCCTTGCCGTTGAGGGTGGCGAGCTTCAGATCCGGGTTGTGCACGGAGACGCCGGCCGGGGGCTGGATGTCGCCCGCGGTCACGTCGCCCGGGCCCTGCTTGCGCAGGTACATGCTGACCGGCTCGTCGTGCTCGGAGCTGACGCACAGCTCCTTGATGTTCATGACGAGCTCGACCACGTCCTCCTTGACACCGGGGATCGTGGTGAACTCGTGCAGCACGCCGTCGATCTTGATCGAGGTGACCGCCGCACCCGGGATCGACGACAGCAGCGTGCGCCGCAGCGAGTTGCCCAGGGTGTAGCCGAAGCCCGGCTCGAGCGGCTCGATGGCGAACCGCGACCGGGTCTCGTTGATCGACTCCTCGGAGAGGGAGGGTCGCTGGCTGATGAGCATGTTTTCTCTTCTCTTCCGGGACGCCCGCTATTTGACGCCCACGACACAAACTGTTCCGGTGGCCCGCCCCGAAGGGCGGACCACCGCAACGAGCTCTGACTACTTCGAGTAGAGCTCGACGATCAGCTGCTCCTGGACCTGCGTGTCAATGACCTGCCGGGCCGGGAGGGAGTGCACGAGCACCTTCATCTGGCTGGGGATTGCCTCCAGCCACGCCGGCACCGTCTTCGCGCCGGCCTGAGCCTGCGCCACGACGAACGGGGTGAGCTCCTTGCTCTTGCCCCGGACCTCGATGATGTCGTGCTCCTTGACGCGGTACGACGGGATGTCGACCTTCTTGCCGTTCACCGTGAAGTGACCGTGCTTGACCAGCTGGCGGGCCATGTCCCGCGAGTGGGCGTAGCCGGCCCGGTAGACGACGTTGTCGAGCCGCGACTCGAGGATCTGCAGGAGGACCTCACCGGTCTTGGCCTGCTTGGCCACGGCCTCCTCGTAGTAACCGCGGAACTGCTTCTCCAGCACGCCGTACACACGACGGGCCTTCTGCTTCTCACGGAGCTGGAGCAGGTACTCCGTCTCCTTCGTGCGGCCGCGGCCGTGCTGCCCGGGCGGGAACGGCCGGGACTCGAACGGGCACTTCGGTCCATCGCACTTGCTGCCCTTGAGGAACAGCTTCATCTTCTCCCGCCGGCAACGGCGGCAGTCAGCACCGGTGTAACGAGCCATCTCTCTCTAACCTCTCAGACCCGGCGACGCTTCGGCGGACGGCACCCGTTGTGCGGCTGCGGGGTGACGTCGGAGATCTGCCCGACCTCGAGGCCCACGGCCTGCAGCGAACGGATGGCGGTCTCCCGGCCGGAGCCGGGTCCCTTGACGAACACGTCGACCTTGCGCATGCCGTGCTCCATCGCGCGACGCGCGGCGGCCTCGGCGGCGAGCTGCGCGGCGAACGGCGTCGACTTGCGGGAGCCCTTGAAGCCAACCTGGCCGGCGGAGGCCCAGGAGATGACCGCACCAGTCGGGTCCGTGATGGACACGATGGTGTTGTTGAAGGTGCTCTTGATGTGCGCCTGCCCGTGGGCGACGTTCTTGCGTTCCTTGCGCCGGACCTTCTTTACAGCGGCTCCGGCACGAGCCTTCGGTGGCATAAGTCTGTGCGCTCCTAGTTGACGTTCCGGAACCGGCGGCCTGACCCACCTCGACGGCGGCCGGCCAAAAGTCCCGGTTCAAGAACTACTTCTTGCCGGCCTTCTTCTTGCCGGCGACGGTCCGCTTCGGGCCCTTGCGGGTCCGCGCGTTGGTGCGAGTCCGCTGCCCACGCACGGGCAGGCCCCGGCGGTGCCGGATACCGGCGTAGCAGCCGATCTCGACCTTGCGGCGGATGTCAGCGGCGACCTCGCGGCGCAGGTCGCCTTCAACCTTGTAGTTGCCCTCGATGTGGTCGCGGAGCTGCACGAGCTCCTCGTCCGTGAGGTCCCGAGCACGCTTGTCCGGCGAGATGCCGGTGGCGGCGAGTGTCTCCAGGGCGCGGGTACGACCGACCCCGAAGATGTAGGTGAGCGCGATCTCCATCCGCTTCTCGCGGGGGAGATCCACGCCGACTAGACGTGCCATGTGCGGGCGTACTCCTCGTGATGTGTGGCGGAGGTGTGGACCCGCCCCATCCCGCTACCGGCCGGTCCCGTCTTTCCGACGCTGTCAGCGCCGGCGACCGGGATCGGTCGCTGCCCAAGCGGGCCCCGGCCTCCGACCGGGGGTCAGCCACGCAGGGGTACGTCTCGCGTACCGCTCGCGGCTGGGACGAGCATGTGTGTTGTGTGTCGCTGGGGATCTGCCCCCGGGCCAACACCACCCGGCCGTGTCACGGCCGGACGGGCTGAGTCAGCCCTGGCGCTGCTTGTGGCGCGGGTCGCTGCAGATGACCATGACCCGGCCGTGCCGGCGGATAACCCGGCACTTGTTGCAGATCCTCTTGACGCTCGGCTTGACCTTCACGGTTGCCTTACTTCCCATCTGGCCCGGAGACGCGCGAGGCGCGACACCGGACGTCGAAGACGGACACGGGACTTCCCGGCCGCCGTCAGGACTACTTGTAGCGGTAGACGATGCGCCCGCGGGTCAGGTCGTACGGCGAGAGCTCGACGACGACCCGGTCCTCCGGCAGGATGCGGATGTAGTGCTGCCGCATCTTGCCACTGATGTGAGCCAGCACCTTGTGGCCGTTCGCGAGCTCCACCCGGAACATGGCGTTCGGCAGGGGCTCGATGACCCGACCCTCGATCTCAATGGCTCCGTCTTTTTTCGGCATGTCCTCCGCTGTCCTGACGTCGATTGCTCCGGGCGGCCCACAACGCCTTACACGGGATCTGATCAAGATCAGGGACCCGCGCCAGCCGCGGCTCCAGCACCCACCGAAGCGCAGGGTGGGCATGCCGGAGTGGACGCTGTGCGCCGATCAGAAAGTGTACGCCCGCGTGCGGGCGCTCGCCAAACCGGCCACCCATGGTGCCGCCGTGTCGGGCGACAACCGTACGTCAGGACCGCTTCCCCGCGATCATCTCGATCCCGGAACTAGTGGCATCCGGCTCGCATCGAGGCCACTAATTCCAGGATCACGCCGGTGGGGCACCCGGTCGACCCCGAGCTAGTCGTGCCGTTCGTCCGGTCCCTCGGTGCCCAATTCGCGACGGCGGGCCCGCCTGGCCTGCTTGCGCTGCCGCCAGCGCTCCCGATCGACCGCTTGGCGGCGGGGCTCTCCCCCGGCCAGCCCGGTGATCGTGCGGACCACCAACACCGCTCCCCACGGCCCGGCCACCCAGATCGGCCAGAAGTAGAGCAGGTGCCAGCTGAGCAGTGAGGTCACCCCCCAGATGGTCACCACGATGGCGATCACCCGCAGGTACGGCAGCCACACCTCCGCCAGCCAGGAGGCGGCACCGGCAGCCGTCGGCCCGGACTGGGCGTCTGCGGCGCCGGCCAGGGTCCCGGAACCGGGTGGTGTGACCGGTGCCACCGTCGAGCGCTGCGCGGGCGCCACCGGCGGCAGGTCACCGAGCAGAGCGTCCAGCTCGGCGTACGTGCGCGCGGCGTAGGCCCGCTGCAACCGCTCGTCGTACTCGTGCAGGTCCAGACGGCCCTCACCGAGGGCCGTCCGCAACCGGTCGGCCACCGCCTCGCGGTCTGCGTCCGCGGCTCGCATCCCGTCGCGCCCGTCCATGCCGGCAAGCATGCCACCGCGACGCCATCCGCGTCCGACCCGGTCCTGCCGCCTCGAACACCGCGGTGTCCGTCAGTCCGAACAGCGCCGCCCGTGCGGGAGTCCACCGTAGGCACGGGCCAGGGCGCGACCGACATCGCCAACCGCTCTGCCGGCCGGGCCAGCGGCACGGTCGAGGCGACGGATCGTCCACGGACCGGCTCGGGGTGCGGCCGAGACCATCGCCCCGCAGCGCGGCTCAGGCCGGGGCGCCGGCGAGGCGGCCGGCTGCCGCGCGGCTCAGACCAGGGGTCCGCTCAACGCGGCGGGCTGCCGCGCGGCTCGAGTCAGGGTGCCGACGAGGCGGCGGGCTGCCGCGCGGTTACCAGGTCGCCGAGCCGTGCCCGGCCGCCGTCGAACGCGGTGAGCACCCACACGCCGTCCGCCAGCAGCGCCATCGAGTGCTCGACGTGCGCCGCGACCGAACCGTCCCGGGTGACCACCGTCCAGCCGTCTGCCAGCTCCACCGTGCGCGGGGACGCCATGGTGATCATGGGTTCGATGGCCAGCGCCAGGCCGGGAACCAGCCGAGGGCCCTTGCCCGGCCGCCCGTGGTTGAGCACGTGCGGGTCCTGGTGCATCTCGGTGCCGATGCCGTGGCCACCGTAGCCGTCGACGATGCCGTACCGGCCGCCCTTACGGACCGCGCTCTCCACCGCGTACGAGATGTCGGTGAGCCGCCCCTTGCCGCTGGCCGCCCCACGCGCGGCGGCGGCGATGCCGGCCCACATCGCGTCCTCGGCCACCTCGGCCATCTTGAGCAGAGCCGGGTCGACGTCGCCGACGCCGACGGTGATGGCCGAGTCGCCGTGCCACCCGTCCAGCACCGCGCCGCAGTCGATCGAGATCAGGTCGCCGTCACGCAGCACCTGCCCCGGCGAGGGGATGGCGTGCACGATCTGCTCGTTGACCGATGAGCAGATCGACGCCGGGAAGCCGTGGTAGCCCTTGAACGACGGGACGCCGCCCGCATCGCGGATGGTCGACTCGGCGATGGCGTCCAGATCGGCGGTGCTGACGCCGGGGGCCACCGCCTCACGCATCCGGCGCAGCGCCTCGGCCACCACCAGTCCGGCGGCCCGCATCTTCTCGATCTGGTCAGGGGTCTTCAGCTGGATGTCCAGCTGGGGACGACGCATGGAGCAATTACCTTTCGTGGCCGTTCAGCGGGGCACGTCTCGCGTACCCCGCTGTTCGCACTCTATCCGCCGTGAGCCGACGGGACCTCAGCCGCCGTACGACCGCAGCGCGTCGATGGCCCGGACGGTGACGTCCTCCACCGGGCCGGTGGCGTCGATGCCCACCAGCTTGTTCTGGGCCCCGTAGTAGTCGACCAGCGGGGCGGTCTTCTCGCTGTATTCCCGCAAACGGGTGGCGATCGTCTCCGGCTTGTCGTCGTCGCGCTGGAACAGCTCGGCGCCGCACCGGTCACAGATGCCGTCCCGATTGGTGGCATCGAACTCGACGTGCCAGATCTTGCCGCAGCCCCGGCAGGTCCGCCGGCCCGAGAGCCGGCGGATCACCTCGTCGTCGTCGACCACGAGCTCCAGGACCAGGTCCAGAGCGGTGCCCAGGTCGGCGAGGAGCTTGTCCAGAGCGGCGGCCTGCGGAGTGGTCCGCGGGAAGCCGTCAAGCAGGAAGCCCTCGCTGGCGTCGGGCTCGGCCAGCCGGTCCCGGACCATGTTGATGGTCACCTCGTCCGGAACCAGCTCGCCAGCGTCCATGTACCGCTTTGCCTCGACGCCCAGCGGGGTGCCCTGGGAGACGTTCGACCGGAAGATGTCCCCGGTCGAGATCTTGGGTACCGACAGGTGCGCGGCGATGAACTCGGCCTGAGTGCCCTTGCCCGCGCCAGGTGGGCCAACCAGAACGAGTCTCATCTACCGCAGGAACCCTTCGTAGTTCCGCTGCATGAGTTGGCTCTCGATCTGCTTCACGGTCTCCAGACCGACGCCGACCATGATGAGCACAGCGGTGCCGCCGAACGGGAAGTTCTGGTACTGCTGGCTGTCCAGCCAGATGAAGAAGAAGTTCGGCAGGATCGAGATGATGCCGAGGTAGAGCGCGCCCGGCAGGGTGATCCGACTGAGGATGAAGTCCAGGTAGTCGGCGGTCGGCTTGCCCGGGCGGATGCCCGGCACGAACCCGCCGTACTTCTTCATGTTGTCCGCGACCTCGGTCGGGTTGAACGTGATCGAGACGTAGAAGTACGTGAAGAAGATGATCAGCAGGAAGTAGACCGAGATGTAGATCGGGCTGGCCGGAGCGACCAGGTTGTCCCGGATCCACGTCACGGTCTTGCCGGCGTCGTTCTGGTCGAAGAACTGCAGGGCCAACTGCGGCAGGTAGAGCAGGGACGAGCCGAAGATGACCGGGATCACACCCGCCTGGTTGACCTTGAGGGGGATGTAGGTCGAGGTGCCGCCGTACATCCGCCGGCCGATCATCCGCTTGGCGTACTGCACAGGGATCCGGCGCTGCGCCTGCTCGATGAAGGTGACCGCGGTGATGACCACCAGGACCAGCGCGATGACCAGGGCGAACATGTCCCAGCCCTTGCTGGTCTTGATCTGCCAGCCCTCGCCGGGCAGCCGGGCCGCGATCGAGGTGAAGATCAGCACGGACATGCCGTTGCCGACGCCCCGGTCGGTGATCAGCTCACCGAGCCACATGACGATGCCGGTGCCGGCGGTCATCGTCATCACCAGGACGGTCAGGGTCAGCCAGTCCGGGATGCCGGTGTTCTCGGGGATGATCGGGAACTGGTCGCAGCGGTTCTGGAAGAGCTGACCCGAGCGGGCCAGCGCCACGAACGCCGAGGCCTGCAGCACACCGAGACCCAGGGTCAGGTAGCGGGTGTACTGGGTGATCTTCGCCTGGCCGGCCTGGCCCTCCTTGCGGAGCTGCTCGAGCCGGGGGATCACGACGGTCAGCAGCTGCAAGATGATCGACGCGGTGATGTAGGGCATGATGCCCAGCGCGAAGACCGAGAGCTGCAGCAGCGCTCCGCCGGAGAAGAGGTTGAGCAGGTTCACCACCCCGGTGGTGTCACCCTGGATGGTGTCGAGGCACTTCTGCACGTTGCCGTATGAGACGCCCGGGCTGGGGAGCGTTGCACCCAGCCGGTAGACCGCGATGATGCCTACTGTGAACAGCAGCTTCTTGCGCAGGTCAGGCGTACGGAACGCACTGAGAAAGGCGGACAGCAACTTCTTCCTCCTGCGCGAGGCGGGCCGCCGGTGATCCCTGGCGGGTCGGGGTGGATCTCGGGCGAGCGCCCGGAATCCATGGCTGGGAAGGGACTCTAACAGCCCTCTCCCGGTCCGGGCAGGTGCGCCCGGCTACATAAACCGAATCCGATATTACTGGGCGCATACGTCCCAGGTAGACCATGGCGCCCGCCAGTTGCTCACAACTGGACGGGCGCCATGGGTCGTACGCCTTACAGCTCGGTGACAGAGCCACCGGCGGCGGCGATCTTCTCCTTGGCCGACGCGCTGAACGCGTGCGCCGACACCTGGAGCGCCACCCCGCCGAGATCCCCGGTGCCGAGGACCTTGACCGGGTGGCCCTTGCGGACCGCGCCGGACTCGATCAGCTCCAGCGGGCCAACCTGGCCGCCGTTCGGGAACAGCTCGGCGAGCCGGTCCAGGTTGACAACCTGGAAGACCACCTTGAACTTGTTCTTGAAGCCCTTCATCTTCGGAAGGCGCATGTGGATGGGCATCTGCCCACCCTCGAACGCCGCCGAGATGTTCTTGCGGGCCTTGGAACCCTTGGTACCGCGACCGGCGGTCTTGCCCTTGGAACCCTCACCGCGACCCACACGGGTCTTCGCGGTCTTGGAACCCGGTGCCGGGCGCAGGTGGTGCACCTTGATCGTCATTACTCGACCTCCTCGACCTTCACGAGGTGGTTCACAACGAAGATCATGCCGCGGATCTCGGGCCGGTCCTCCTTGACCACCACGTCATTGATCCGCTTGAGACCGAGCGAACGCAGCGACTCGCGCTGGTTCTGCTTGGTCCCGATCCCGGACCGGAGCTGGGTGACCTTCAGACGTGCCATCAGGACGCCACCCCCGCACGCGACGCCAGCATGGCGGCCGGCGCGACGTCCTCCACCGGCAGGCCACGACGCGCCGCGACCTGCTCGGGGGACTCAAGCCCCTTCAGGGCCGCCACGGTGGCGTGCACGATGTTGATCGGGTTCGACGAGCCGAGGCTCTTGGAGAGCACGTCGTGGATGCCGGCGCACTCGAGCACGGCACGCACCGGACCACCGGCGATGACACCCGTACCGGCCGAGGCCGGCTTGAGCAGCACGACGCCGGCGGCGGCCTCACCCGTGATCGGGTGCGGGATCGAGGCGCCGATACGCGGCACCTTGAAGAAGTGCTTCTTGGCCTCCTCGACACCCTTGGCGATGGCCGCGGGCACCTCCTTGGCCTTTCCGTAGCCCACGCCGACCGTGCCGTCGCCGTCGCCCACGATCACCAGGGCGGTGAAGCTGAAGCGACGACCACCCTTCACGACCTTGGCGACGCGGTTGATTGCGACGACCCGCTCAAGGTGCGGGGTCTTCTCGACGGGCGCGTTTCCACGGCCGCCCTCACGGCGGTTGTCGCGGCGACCACCCTCGTTGCCACCGGACCCGCCGCCACGGCGCTGTTGACCTGGCATCAGCAGCCTTCCTTCTCTCTCGTGACGGGGTTGTTAGAACTCGAGCCCGGCTTCGCGGGCAGCGTCGGCAAGCGCGGCGACTCGCCCCGCGTACCGGTTGCCACCACGGTCGAAGACGACCTTGGAGATACCGGCGGCCTTGGCCCGCTCGGCGAGCAGTGCGCCGACCTTGCCGGCCAGGGCGCTCTTGTCGCCCTCGGCACCGCGCAGCGAGGCGTCCAGGGTCGACGCCGACGCCAGGGTGTGGCCCTTGGTGTCGTCGACGATCTGGGCGACCATGTGCCGCAGGGAACGGGTGACGACCAAACGCGGGCGCTCGGACGTGCCGCTGATGTTCTTGCGGACCCGGAAGTGCCGACGCGCACGCCCAATGGCGCGCTTGGCGGCAACGCCGCGGCGGCGCTTGAGCAGCGTGGCGCTCACTTCTTACCTGCCTTTCCAGCCTTGCGGCGGATGACCTCGCCCTGGTACTTGACGCCCTTGCCCTTGTAGGGCTCCGGCGGGCGGATCTTCCGGATGTTGGCGGCAACCTCGCCGACCTGCTGCTTGTCGATCCCCGCCACGTGGAACAGCGTCGGCCGCTCCACCGTGAAGGTGATGCCTTCCGGCGCGGCGACAACCACGGGGTGCGAGAACCCGAGTGCGAACTCGAGGTCCTTGCCCTTGGCGGTGACCCGGTAACCGGTGCCGGCGATCTCCAGGCTCTTGCGGTAGCCCTCGGTGACCCCGACGATCATGTTGGCAACCAGCGTACGGCTCAGGCCGTGCAGTTCCTTGGCCTTGCGCTCGTCGTTCGGCCGGTTGACGCTCAGCTCGCCACCATCAGCCTGCTCGATCGTGATCGGCTCGGCGAGGATGTGCTGGAGCTGGCCCTTCGGGCCCTTGACCTTGACGGTCTGCCCGTCAATCGTGATGTCGACGCCGGCTGGCACCGGGATCGACTTACGTCCAATTCGCGACATTTCTACCTGTCTCCCGTTACCAGACGAAGGCGAGGACTTCCCCGCCAACACTCCGCTTGCGGGCCTGCCGGTCGGTGAGCAGCCCCTGGGACGTCGAAATGATCGCCACGCCCAGCCCGCCGAGCACCCGCGGGAGCCCGTCCGACTTGGCGTAAACCCGGAGACCGGGCTTGGACACGCGCTTGATGCCGGCCAGGCTCCGCTCGCGGTTCTGGCCGTACTTCAGCTCGACGACCAGTCGCTTGCCGACGGCACCCTCCTCGGGCTCCTCGACCGACCAGGTGGCGATGTAGCCCTCGGCCTTCAGGACCTCGGCGATGTTCGCCTTGATCTTGGAGTAGGGCATCTTCACCTGGTCGTGGTACGCCTGGTTGGCGTTACGCAGACGCGTGAGCATGTCTGCGATCGGGTCGGTCATCGTCATGGATTTCGTCAGCCTTTCTCGCCGGGGTTCCCGGGGCATCAGCCCCGGGCCTACGGCGAAGAGCAATACCTAATCGGTGCAGGAGTTCCCGGCCGACGGCCGGGACGCGGTCGCCCTACCAGGAAGCCTTGGACACGCCCGGCAGCTCACCGCGGTGGGCCATCTCCCGGATGCAGACCCGGCAGAGACCGAACTTGCGGTAGACCGCCTTCGGACGCCCGCACCGCTGGCAGCGGGTGTACGCGCGAACCGAGAACTTCGGCTTCGCGGCCGCTTTGATGATCAGCGCCTTCTTGGCCATCTCAGTTCTCCTTGAACGGGAAGCCCAGGAGCTTGAGCAGCGCCCGGCCCTCGTCGTCGGTCGTGGCGGTGGTGACCACCGTGATGTCCATGCCCCGCTGGCGATCGATCCGGTCCTGGTCGATCTCGTGGAACACCGACTGCTCGGTCAGACCGAACGTGTAGTTGCCGTGCCCGTCGAGCTTGCGCCCGTCCAGACCGCGGAAGTCGCGGATACGCGGCAGCGAGATGGACAGCAGCCGGTCCAGGAACTCCCACATCCGGTCGCCGCGGAGGGTCACCTTCGCGCCGATCGGCATGCCCTCGCGGAGCTTGAACTGCGCGATGGACTTGGTCGCCCGCCGCACCTGCGGCTTCTGGCCGGTGATCGTGGCGAGGTCGCGGACCGCGCCGTCGATCAGCTTGGCGTCGCGAGCAGCCTCGCCGACACCCATGTTGACGACGATCTTGACCAGCCGCGGCACCTGCATGGGGTTGCCGTAGCTGTTCTGCTCGCGCAGCTGGGCCACGATCTCGTTGCGGTACCGCTCCTTGAGGCGCGGCAGGGTCTTTTCGGTAGCCGTGGTCATCACAGGTCCTTACCGGTGCTACGCGCGATGCGGACCTTCTGGCCGTTGTCGTCGAACCGGTAACCGACGCGGGTCGGCTTGCCGTCGGAGTCCAGGACCTGCACGTTCGAGACGTGGATCGGGGCCTCCTGAGTGACGATGCCGCCGGTCTTGGCGCCACGCTGGGTGGTGCTGATTCGGGTGTGCTTCTTGACCCGGTTCACGCCCTCGACCAGGACCTTGTCCTGCCGCGGGTAGGCCTGAATGACCTTGCCCTTGGCACCCTTGTCCTTGCCGGCGATGATGACGACCGTGTCGCCCTTCTTGACCTTCACGGTCACAACACCTCCGGCGCGAGGGAAATAATCTTCATGAACCGCTTGTCCCGCAGCTCCCGGCCCACCGGGCCGAAGATACGGGTACCGCGCGGGTCCCCGCCGTCCTTGATGATGACGGCGGCGTTCTCGTCGAAGCGGATGTACGAGCCGTCCGGACGTCGCCTCTCCTTGGCGGTGCGAACGACGACCGCCTTGACGACGTCGCCCTTCTTGACACCGGCACCCGGGATCGCGTCCTTGACGGTGGCCACGATGACGTCGCCGATGCTCGCGTAGCGCCGACCGGAGCCACCGAGAACCCGGATGCACAGGATCTCCCGAGCACCCGTGTTGTCGGCGACGCGCAGTCGCGACTCCTGCTGAATCACGTCTATCTCCTATGTCTGCCGGTTCTCCGGCCGCCGTAGCGGCCGGAGCCTGGCGGAACCTACGCCCGACGCAACGCCGGGCGAGCTCGAGCCTTCGCTACTTGGCCTTTTCCTGGATCTCCACGATCCGCCAACGCTTGGTGGCGCTCAGCGGCCGGGTCTCCATGATCAGGACCCGGTCGCCGATGCCGGCGGCGTTCTGCTCGTCGTGCACCTTCAGCTTGCGCGTACGACGCATGATCTTGCCGTACAGCGCGTGCTTGACCCGGTCCTCGACCTCGACCACGACGGTCTTGTCCATCTTGTCGCTGACCACCAGGCCCTCACGGACCTTGCGGCGCGCCCGCTCGGTGGCGGTGGTGGTGTTCTCGGTCATGATGCAGTCACCTCAGTCGGCGCGGCCGAGAGCCCCAGCTCGCGCTCGCGCATGATCGTGTAGATCCGGGCGATCTCCCGACGGATGACCTGCAGCCGCCGGTTGTTGTCCAGCTGCCCGGTTGCGGCCTGCACGCGGAGGTTGAACAGCTCCGCCTTGGCCTCCCGCAGCTTCGTGACCAGCTCCTCCTCGGAGAGCTCACGCAGCTCGGTCGCCTTAACGCCCGCTGCCATCAGGATTCACCCACTTCGCGCGTAACAATGCGGCACTTCATCGGGAGCTTGTGAATCGCGCGACGCATCGCCTCTCGCGCGATCTGCTCGTTGGGGAAGGACATCTCGAAGAGAACCCGCCCCGGCTTGACGTTCGCGACCCACCACTCGGGCGAGCCCTTACCGGAACCCATCCGGGTCTCGGCCGGCTTCTTGGTGAGGGCCTGGTCCGGGAAGATCGTGATCCAGACCTTGCCACCACGCTTGATGTGACGGGTCATCGCGATACGCGCCGACTCGATCTGCCGGTTGGTCACGTACGCGGGCTCGAGAGCCTGGATCCCGAACTCGCCGAACACCACCCGGTTGCCGCCCTTGGACGCGCCACTGCGGTCCGGGTGGTGCGGCTTGCGGAAGCCCTTCGGGGGCTTGCGCGGCATCAGCATCTGTCAGCCCTCCTGCTGCGTTTCTGCCGGAGCGGAAGCCGTGGCGGCGACAGCTGCGCTGTCAACCGGCTCGCCGCTCGGCGTCTCGGCCTGCTGCGCGATGGTCGTCGCGGCAGCCCGGCCGGCCTCAGTGCCACCAGCCGTCGTGCCGGACGAACCCGACCGGCCACGGCGCGGACGCTCGGGACGGTCGCCACGCTCACCACGACGCGGGCGGGACGGACCGGCCTCGGCCGGAGCCTCCCGGCCCGGAACCGCGTCACCCTTGTAGATCCAGACCTTCACGCCGATCCGGCCGAAGGTGGTACGGGCCTCGAAGAAGCCGTACTCGATGTTGGCCCGAAGCGTGTGCAGCGGAACCCGGCCCTCGCGGTAGAACTCGGTCCGGCTCATCTCGGCGCCGCCGAGACGACCCGAGACCTGAACCCGGATGCCCTTGCAGACCGGGTTCTTCATCGCCGACTGCATGGCCTTACGCATCGCCCGACGGAAGCTGACCCGGCTCGACAGCTGCTCGGCCACGCCCTGCGCGACGAGCTGTGCGTCCGACTCGGGGTTCTTCACCTCGATGATGTTCAGCTGGACCTGCTTGCCGGTGAGCTTCTCGAGCTCGCCGCGGATCCGGTCGGCCTCCGCACCCTTACGGCCGATGACGATGCCCGGCCGGGCGGTGTGGATGTCGACCCGGACCCGGTCGCGGGTGCGCTCGATGTCGACCTTGGAGATGCCGGCACGCTCGAGGCCCTTGGACATCATCCGGCGGATCTTGACATCCTCGCCGATGTAGTCCTTGTAGAGCTTGTCGGCAAACCAGCGGGACTTCCAGTCGGTCGAGATGCCGAGCCGGAATCCAGTGGGGTGAACCTTCTGACCCATTACTCGGCGCCTTCCGTCTTGCTCTCCGCTTCGGCCGGTGCGGCCTGCGTCGCCGGGGCGGCCTTCTTCGCCGCGGCCTTCTTCGGCGCTGCCGGCGCGACCGCCTCGACCGCCACGGTGATGTGGCAGGTGCGCTTGCGGATCCGGAACGCCCGACCCTGAGCCCGCGGCTGGAACCGCTTCATGGTCGGACCCTCGTCCACGAACGCCTCGCTGACGAGCAGCGCGTCAGGGTCCAGCCGCTCGTTGTTCTCCGCGTTGGCGATCGCGCTAGCGAGCACCTTGTACACCTGCTCGCTCGCAGCCTGCGGCGCGAACTGCAGCACCGTGAGAGCCTCCTTCGCGGGCAGGCCGCGGACGAGGTTGACCACCCGGCGCGCCTTCATCGGCGAGATGCGCACGTGCCGCGCAACCGCCCGCGCGCCCGGAAGCACCGGAGCGTCGCCCTTTCCTGGCATCGCTGTAACCCCTTGTTCCCTCTATCCGTATGCCCGCGGCGTCAGCGCCGACGGCTCTTCCGGTCGTCCTTCTCGTGACCCTTGAACGTGCGGGTCAGCGCGAACTCGCCGAGCTTGTGCCCGACCATCGCCTCGGTCACGAACACCGGGACGTGCTTGCGTCCGTCGTGCACCGCGATCGTGTGCCCGAGCATGTCCGGGATGATCATCGATCGCCGCGACCAGGTCTTGATCACGTTCTTGGAGCCCTTGTCGTTCTGGACTTCCACCTTCTTGAGCAGGTGGTCGTCGACGAACGGGCCCTTCTTCAGGCTGCGAGGCATGTCTTATCTCCCTCAGCCGCGCTTACGCGTGGCGTAGCGGCGGCGAACGATCAGCCGGTCACTCGGCTGGCCCTTACGGCGGGTGCGGCCCTCGGGCTTACCCTGCGGGTTAACCGGGTGGCGACCACCGGAGGTCTTACCCTCACCACCACCGTGCGGGTGGTCGACCGGGTTCATGGCGACACCACGGACGGTCGGGCGCTTGCCCTTCCACCGCATACGGCCGGCCTTGCCCCAGTTGATGTTCGACTGGTCGGCGTTGCCGATCTCGCCGATGCTCGCGCGGCACCGCACGTCCACCCGCCGGATCTCGCCGGACGGCATACGCAGGGTCGCGTACGCGCCCTCACGGCCGAGCAGCTGGATGCCGACGCCGGCGGAACGGGCCAGCTTGGCCCCGCCACCCGGACGCAGCTCCACGTTGTGAATCGTGGTACCGACCGGGATGTTGCGCAGCGGCAGGTTGTTACCCGGCTTGATGTCGGCGCCCGGGCCGGACTCGACGCGGTCGCCCTGCTTCATGTCCTTCGGCGCGATGATGTATCGCTTCTCGCCGTCGGCGTAGTGCAGCAGCGCGATGCGCGCGGTGCGGTTCGGGTCGTACTCGATGTGCGCGACCTTCGCCGGCACGCCGTCCTTGTCGACCCGCTTGAAGTCGATCAGACGGTACTGGCGCTTGTGCCCGCCACCGTGGTGCCGCGTGGTGATCCGGCCGTGGGCGTTACGCCCGCCCTTCTTCGGCAACGGAGCCAGCAGCGACTTCTCCGGCGTGGACCGGGTGATCTCGGCGAAGTCGGCAACGCTGGAGCCACGTCGGCCCGGCGTCGTCGGCTTGTACTTACGGATAGCCATTGTCTACACCCCTCAGCTGACCGGGCCGCCGAAGGCCTCGATGCGGTCACCGTCAGCCAGCTTCACGATCGCCCGCTTGGTCGCCTTGCGCTGACCGAAACCGGTCTTGGTGCGCTTCCGCTTACCCTGGCGGTTGAGCGTGTTGACCGTCAGGACGCGGACGTTGAAGATCTGCTGGATAGCGATCTTGATCTCGGTCTTGTTCGCGTCCGGGTGCACCAGGAAGGTGTACCAGTTCCGGTTCAGCTCGCTGTAGCTCTTCTCCGAGACGACCGGCGCCACGATGATGTCGCGCGGGTCGGCGATCGTGCTCACTTGCCACCCTCCTCGGTGGTCTCGGCGGGAACGCCCAGGAACTCGTCCAGGGCGTCCTTGGTGAAGACCACATCGTCGGCCACCAGCACGTCGTACGTGTTGAGCTGGCCGGCCTCGATCAGGTGCACCCGCGGCTCATTGCGCAGCGACACCCAGTTCAGCTCGTCGGTGCTGCTCAGCACGACCAGGACCCGACGGGCCTCGGTGAGCTTGGTCAGCGTGGCCAGGGCCGCCTTGGTCGACGGCGTCTCGCCCGAGACGAAGGCCTCGACGACGTGCACCTGCCCGGCGCGGGCCCGGTCGGAGAGGGCGCCCCGCAGAGCGGCGGCCTTCATCTTCTTCGGGGTCCGCTGGCTGTAGTCGCGCGGCACGGGGCCGTGCACCACACCACCGCCGGCGAACTGCGGCGCGCGGATCGAGCCCTGCCGGGCGCGACCGGTGCCCTTCTGCTTGTACGGCTTCTTGCCGCCACCGGCGACCTCGCCGCGGGTCTTGGCCTTGTGCGTGCCCTGTCGGGCCGCCGCGAGCTGGGCCACCACGACCTGGTGCATCAGCGCGACGTTGGCTTGCACGTCGAAGATGTCAGCCGGCAGCTCGACGGAGCCGCTGGTGCTGCCTTCGACGGTGCGCACGTCAACGGTGGTCACTTGGCCGCACCGCCCTTCTTCACCTTGCTCTTGGCCGCGGTACGGACCAGAACCAGCGCACCCTTGGGGCCAGGAATGGCCCCGCGGACGAGCAGGAGGTTGTTCTCGGTGTCGACCGCCTGGACGGTGAGGTTCTGCACGGTGTAGCGCACGCCACCCATACGGCCGGCCATCCGGGTGCCCTTGAAGACACGACCCGGGGTGGCGCAGGCGCCGATGGAACCGGGCGAGCGGTGCTTACGCTCGACACCGTGGCCGGCACCCAGACCGTGGAAGCCGTGCCGCTTCATCGGGCCGGCGTAGCCCTTGCCCTTGGTCTTGCCGGTGACGTCGATGACGACGCCCGCCGGAAACTCGTCGACCGTGACCTCCTGGCCGAGCGAGTAGTCCGCAGCGTCCGTGGTGCGCAGCTCGACGATGTGCCGGCGCGGTGCCACGTCCGCCTTCGCGTAGTGCCCGCTGACCGGCTTCTTGACCTTGCGCGGGTCGATGACGCCGTACGCGAGCTGGACCGCGGAGTAACCGTCCTTCTCGGCGCTACGAACCTGGCTGATGACGCACGGGCCGGCCTCGACCACGGTCACGGGAACAACCTTGTTGTTGTCCCAGACCTGGGTCATGCCGAGCTTGGCGCCCAGGATCCCCTTGACTTGCCTGTCCATTTGTCCGGTCCCTACAGCTTGATCTCGATGTCGACGCCAGCCGGCAGGTCGAGGCGCATGAGCGAGTCGACCGTCTTCGGAGTCGGGTCGATGATGTCGATCAGCCGCTTGTGCGTGCGCATCTCGAAGTGCTCGCGCGAGTCCTTGTACTTGTGCGGCGAGCGGATAACGCAGAAACGGTTGATCTCCGTGGGCAGCGGCACCGGGCCCGCGACCTGCGCCCCGGTGCGCGTCACCGTCTCGACGATCTTCCGAGCCGAGGAGTCGACGACCTCGTGGTCATAGGCCTTGAGCCGGATGCGGATCTTCTGTCCCGCCATGGTGGCTTCTGTTCCTTCTCTCGATGCCGCTGTGTTGCGGGCGCCTGTACCGGCTGGTACAGGCCCACTTCGCCGACCCCCGCGGTCGGGCGTGTCGCGCCCTCGGGCCGGGCTCCGCCCCGGGACTCCGGAGCGGTGCTGACCGCACGGTGGGTCAAGACGCCGATCGCTACCGCGACCTGAACGCCGTGCGAGGGTGGTTGGCGACCTGCGCCGCCAACCACCCCACGCTCGACTGTCCCGTCACCCGGAGGTTCAGCGGAAGCCGAACACAGGCGACGAACTGTCGTTACGCAACCTGACTAGTATGCCGCACGACCGGCGGCGGGTCTAATCGGGGTTACCTTGGTCACTTAGAGATCTTGGTGACGAACCCGGCGCCGACGGTGCGGCCACCCTCGCGGATCGCGAACTTGAGGTTCTCCTCCATGGCGATGGGCTGGATCAGCTTCACCGACATGGTGGTGTTGTCACCCGGCATGACCATCTCGGTGCCCTCGGGGAGGGTGACGACACCGGTGACGTCAGTGGTCCGGAAGTAGAACTGCGGACGGTAGTTCTGGAAGAACGGGGTGTGGCGGCCACCCTCCTCCTTGGAGAGGATGTAGACCGTCGCCTCGAACTCCGTGTGCGGGGTGTTCGAGCCCGGCTTCACGACGACCATGCCACGCTCGACCTCGTCGCGCTTGGTGCCACGCAGCAGCAGGCCGACGTTCTCGCCTGCGCGAGCGTCGTCCAGGGTCTTCCGGAACATCTCGATCGCGGTGACCTTGGTCTTGAAGCTCTTCTCCTTGATACCGACGAGCTCAACATCCTCGTTCGGCAGGAGAACGCCGCGCTCCACACGACCGGTGACGACGGTGCCACGACCGGTGATCGTGAAGACGTCCTCAACCGGCATCAGGAACGGCTTGTCAACCTCGCGCTCCGGCTGCGGGATCGAGGTGTCGACCGCGGTCATCAGGTCCAGCAGCTTGCCGGTCCACTCGGGGTCACCCTCGAGGGCCTTCAGCGCCGAAACCCGAACGACCGGCAGGTCGTCACCCGGGTACTCCTGCGAGGAGAGCAGCTCACGGACCTCGAGCTCGACGAGCTCCAGGAGCTCCTCGTCATCGACCATGTCGCTCTTGTTGAGCGCCACGACGATGTACGGCACACCGACCTGACGGGCCAGCAGCACGTGCTCGCGGGTCTGCGGCATCGGGCCGTCGGTCGCCGCGACCACCAGGATCGCGCCGTCCATCTGCGCGGCACCGGTGATCATGTTCTTGATGTAGTCGGCGTGCCCAGGGCAGTCGACGTGCGCGTAGTGCCGCGACTCGGTCTGGTACTCGACGTGCGCGATCGAGATCGTGATGCCGCGGGCCTTCTCCTCCGGCGCCTTGTCGATCTCGTCGAACGGCGTGTAGGGGTTCAGGTCCGGGTACTGGTCGTGCAGGACCTTGGTGATGGCCGCCGTCAGCGTCGTCTTACCGTGGTCGATGTGACCAATGGTGCCGATGTTGACGTGCGGCTTAGTCCGCTCGAACTTAGCCTTCGCCACTGGTGTCCTCCTGTGGACTTCTTGGTTCGTACGCCCGGCGCGCCGGTCGGCGCTTAGGACTCTGTCGACAGCCTTTCCGGCCTGACGGCCGGGAAGCTTTTGTGGGTTCTGCGGCGATGAAGCCTACAGGCCCGATCTCACGCAACCCGATCGTGGTGGCCGCGGGCGGGTGAAACCTCCCGCGACCAACCACGAATCACCTGCTCCGGGACGTTACTCGCCCGTCGCCTTGGCAATGATCTCCTTAGCGACGCTCGAGGGAACCTCGGCGTAGGAGTCGAACTGCATGCTGTAGCTAGCCCGGCCCTGGGTCTTCGACCGCAGGTCGCCGACGTAGCCGAACATCTCCGACAACGGCACCAGAGCCCGAACGATGCGGGCGCCGCTGCGCTCCTCCATCGCCTGGATGATTCCGCGGCGGGAGTTGAGGTCACCGATGACGTCACCCATGTTCTCCTCAGGAGTGGTGACTTCAACGGCCATCATCGGCTCGAGCAACGCAGGGTCGGCCTTGCGGGCCGCGTCCTTCATCACCATCGAGCCGGCGATCTTGAATGCCATTTCCGACGAGTCGACCTCGTGGTACTGGCCGTCCAGCAGGGTCAGCTTGACACCGACCAGCGGGAAGCCGGCGAGGATGCCGTACTGCATGGCGTCCTGCGCGCCCGCGTCCACCGACGGGATGAACTCCCGGGGGATGCGGCCACCGCTGACAGCGTTGGCGAACTCGTAGGTCGGCGAGTCGTTGTCGAGCGGAAGCGGCTCGATGCTCACGATGACGCGGGCGTACTGGCCCGAACCACCGGTCTGCTTCTTGTGCGTGTACTCGACCTTCTCCACCTTGCGGCGGATGGTCTCGCGGTACGCCACCTGCGGCTTGCCGACGTTCGCCTCGACGTTGAACTCACGTCGCATACGGTCGACCAGGATGTCCAGGTGCAGCTCACCCATGCCGGAGATGACCGTCTGACCGGTCTCCTCGTCCAACCGGACGCGGAAGGTCGGGTCCTCCTCGGCCAGGCGCTGGATCGCGGTGCCCAGCTTCTCCTGGTCGGACTTGGTCTTCGGCTCGATCGCCACCGAGATGACCGGCTCCGGGAAGGTCATCGACTCCAGGATCACCGGGTTCGCCGGGTCGGAGAGCGTGTCGCCGGTGGTGGTCTGCTTGAGACCCTGCACGGCGATGATGTCGCCGGCCTGCGCCGACGGACGCTCTTCCCGCTTGTTGGCGTGCATCTGGTAGATCTTGCCGATCCGCTCCTTGCGGTCCTTGGTGGAGTTGACCACCTGGGAGCCGGACTCGAGCAGACCGGAGTAGACCCGGACGTAGGTGAGCTTGCCGAGGTGCTTGTCCGTCTGGATCTTGAAGGCCAGACCGGAGAACGGCTCCGACTTGGACGGCTTCCGCACCAGCGGGGTCTCGCCGTCGGTGGCCGTACCCTCGATCGCCGGAACGTCCAGCGGCGACGGCAGGAAGTCGACCACGGCGTCGAGCATCGGCTGGACGCCCTTGTTCTTGAACGCCGAGCCGCAGAGCACCGGGTTGGCCTTGCCGGCGATGGTGGCACGCCGGATGGCGGCCTTGATCTCCTCGACGGAGACCTCCTCGCCTTCCAGGTACTTCTCCATCACCGAGTCGTCGACGTCGGCCAGGGTCTCCATCAGCTTCTCGCGCCACTCGGCCGCGGAGTCGACCAGGTCGGCCGGGATCTCCTCGATCGCGTAGTCGTCACCCTTCTGGGTCTCCCCACGCCAGGTGAGCGCGCGCATGCCGATCAGGTCGACGACACCGATGTGGTCACCCTCGAGCCCGATCGGGATCTGGAGCACCAGCGGGGTGGCGTTGAGCCGGTCGATCATCATCTGCACGCAGCGGAAGAAGTCGGCACCGGTCCGGTCGAGCTTGTTGACGAAGCACATGCGCGGGACGTTGTACTTGTCGGCCTGCCGCCAGACGTTCTCCGTCTGCGGCTCGACGCCGGCGACACCGTCGTAGACCGCGACCGCACCATCCAGCACGCGCAGCGACCGCTCGACCTCGACCGTGAAGTCGACGTGGCCAGGCGTGTCGATGATCTGGATCGTGTGGCCCTTCCACTCACACTTGGTAGCAGCGGAGGTGATGGTGATGCCACGCTCCTGCTCCTGCTCCATCCAGTCCATGACGGCAGCGCCCTCGTGGACCTCACCGATCTTGTACGTGATGCCGGTGTAGAACAGGATCCGCTCGGTGGTCGTGGTCTTACCGGCATCGATGTGCGCCATGATGCCGATGTTGCGTACGTTGGCGAGCGCGTCTGCGGCGGCCACTTCAATCCCTACTTATCGTCGTCTCGACTCAACTGGTGGCGGTTCCGGCGCCCGTGGGCGCCGGAACCAGGGTGTTACCAGCGGTAGTGCGCGAAGGCCTTGTTCGACTCGGCCATCTTGTGCGTGTCCTCGCGCCGCTTGACGGCGGCACCGAGGCCGTTGCTCGCGTCCAGCAGCTCGTTCATCAGCCGCTCGACCATGGTCTTCTCACGCCGAGCGCGGGAGTAGGTCACCAGCCAGCGCAGGCCCAGGGTGGTCGCCCGGGTGGGGCGGACCTCGACCGGAACCTGGTAGGTGGCGCCACCGACACGGCGGCTGCGCACCTCGAGGGTCGGCTTGACGTTGTCCATCGCCCGCTTGAGGGTGACGACCGGGTCGGTGCCGGACTTCTCGCGGCAGCCCTCGAGGGCCGCGTACACGATGGTCTCGGCGAGCTGACGCTTGCCGCGCAGCAGGATCTTGTTCACCAGCTGGGTGACCAGCGGCGAGTTGTACACCGGGTCAGCGACCAACGGCCGCCGCGGAGCGGGTCCCTTACGCGGCATGTCAGCTCTTCTCCTTCTTCGCGCCGTAACGGCTGCGCGCCTGCTTGCGGTTGCGGACACCCTGGGTGTCCAGCGAGCCGCGAACGATCTTGTAACGCACGCCGGGGAGGTCCTTCACCCGGCCGCCGCGAACGAGCACGATCGAGTGCTCCTGCAGGTTGTGACCGACGCCCGGGATGTAGGCCGTCACCTCGATCTGGCTGCTGAGCTTCACACGAGCGACCTTGCGCAGCGCCGAGTTCGGCTTCTTCGGGGTGGTGGTGTACACGCGGGTGCACACGCCGCGCCGCTGAGGGGAACCCTTCAGCGCCGGGGTCTTGGTCTTGCTCGTCTTTGCCTGGCGGCCCTTTCGGACCAGCTGCTGGATCGTGGGCACCGGGTTTCTCCGCTCCCTTCGGCCGCTGTCGCGACCGCGCCGTCTGCTCGTTAGCCGGCCTGATGACCGGCTCTCCTACATTCCGACCAGGGCCGCCTTGCGGCAGTCCCGGCACCCGCGGTCGGGCGTGTCGCCCCGTCCACGGTCCCGGTGGGGACGCTTTCGCGTGCCTACCGGGGATCTGTCTGTCACCGGCCCGCGAGTCGCCCCGCTCCGGATCCTTGGCTTGCCGTGCCGCCGTCCGGAATCCGGATCCAGCGCACGCACGAGTTGCCCGGGCAGGCCCGGGCACAAGGGGAAAGAGTACCTACCACAGCCGCCCAGGTCAAAACGGAATGACCCGGCGAACATCTCACACCCGCCGGTCTGATCCCGCCCTGCCCCGTCGCCCGCAATGGGCACCTACGAATACAAGTGTACCGGCTCCCCCGCCGGACCACCCGTCGCCCCCGGGGCGGCCACCCCGGGCAGGCGCGGACCCTTCGCCGACTCGAACCGGCCGGTCAACCGCCGGCGCGCGTCTCCGATAAGGGACAATCCACGCGACAAGTGTGCAGCAGCAGCCCTCTGATCCATGATCATCTCGAGATCACGGACGTCGGGGTATCAACGACGGCCGGTTACCCCGACCTCACCGACACCGTGCGGATCAGCCAAGGCCGGGTGGGTGATGGGGCTCACGCCAGTGAGATCAACAATGCCAGGCCCAGACCCAGGGCGCTGAGCAGCGCCCCCGCCGCGCCGCAGCTGATTCCGGCCACCGCCAGGCCCTGCCCGGTGAACCGGACCGCGGGCGGCGCCGCCGGCCGGCGGATCTGCCGCCGACCGAGCAGGCCGGCGACGATCGCCGCCACCCCGGCGAGCATGCCGAGCACGGCGAACGCTCCGGACGCCCAGGCCCCACCGTTGTTCGCGAAGGCCACCCCGATGCAGATCACCAGCAGCGAGACCAGGATCGACGCGATGCCGACCAGCAGCGCCCCTACAGCCAGACCGGAGGTGACCGGGGGCACGTCCAGGTGCACCACGCCGAACGGCGTACCCGGCACCATCTCCACCCGCTTCGGCGGCCGGCGCTGGTCGTCCGTGGGTGGCGGCACCGGCGGTGCTGGCGACACGCCCCAACCAGCGGCCTGGCCCGACGGCGGGGCTCCCCAGCCGGGCGCCCCACCAGCGCCACTCACCGGCCAGGTGGACGGAGGCACCGGGCCCGCCGCCCCGCCAGGCCCGCTCGCCGGCGGCCCCCAGCTCTGCGCCGCCGGGGCCGGCGCCCCAGATCCGGGGTACGGCTGCCCGCCACCCGGGTACGGCACCCCAGATCCGGGGTACGGCTGCCCACCCGGGTACGGCACCCCAGAACCCGGGTACGGCTGCCCACCACCCGCGTAGGGTGCCCCGGATCCGGGGTACGGCTGCCCGGTGCTCGAAGGGGCCGTGCCGGTATTCGGGGACGGCTGCCCGGGGCTGGGCGGCGTCGGCGTACCCCAGTTAGGAGACGGCGTGGAAGCCGCCGGAGCGCCCCAACCGGGTGTCGACGCCAGCGGTTTGCCCCAGTCGGGCGTGGCGGCCGGCGACGGCCCGCCGTCCGGGGATGCATCCTGGCTGGCCGACTCACCGCCCGGGTCGGGTCGCGCCCAGTCGCTCGGCTCAGGCAGGCCGTTGGCCGGCTCCGACGCGCCAGGATGACCGGCCGGTTCGTCCGCCGGTGGCCGCGCCGGTTCCGTCACGAGGTCCTCCTGTCGACAGGGCCGCCACCGCCGTGCGACGGACACCGGCCAGGCTACCGTCGGGTGCACAGGCGCTTACGCCCGGCGCGGCGGCGAGCCGGCGGCTCAGTCCATGTTCGTCGGATAGTCGTGGCCCAACGGAGAGCCCGCCATCCGGACCACGCCGATCACCACCGCGATCACCACGCTGACCGCGACCAGCACCAGGCCGGTCCACGCGAGCCGCTCCCCCCGTCGCAGCCAGGCCGCGCCGGTCAGGAAACCCCCCGAGGTGTACGCCTCTCGGCGCGCCTGCCGAGCGAGTTGCAGCGCCACCGTGGCCGGCGCCACTCCACCGATGAACAGACCGGTCAGCATGCCGAGCAGTCCCAACGCGAAGACCGCCCGCGCCTTGGTGGCTCGGGCCGGGTCGGGATCCAGCGGGTGGCGCAGGCCCTGCTGCGCGACGGGCACCTGCCCGGGTGCGGTCGTCATGCCCCCATCATGCCGAACCCGGCCCGCGGATGGGCCAGGCCCGGACTGAGCGACGCTGTTCAAGATCTCTGTGGCCTCAGCAGTTCCACGGACCCGCTCGCAACTGTTCCGGACACCGTGATCATGGGCGTGGCCGCGGCGGGCACGGTCGGGTGCCCCGAGCCCGGACGCGACGAGGCCCCCGGCGGGTGCCGGGGGCCTCGTCGTGCGGTTGGTGCTTAGCGGTACGACCCGAAGTCGAAGTCGTCCAGCGGCACAGCCTGCCCGTTGGCCGGCCCGAAGCCGTAGTCGGTCTCCGGGTAACCGGTCATCGAGTAGACCTTGGCCTTCGCCTCCTCGGTCGGCTCCACCCGGACGTTGCGGTACTTGCTGATGCCGGTACCAGCCGGGATGAGCTTTCCGATGATCACGTTCTCCTTGAGGCCGACCAGCGAGTCGCTGCGCGAGTTGATCGCAGCGTCGGTCAGCACCCGGGTGGTCTCCTGGAAGGAGGCCGCCGAGAGCCAGGAGTCCGTGGCCAGCGAGGCCTTGGTGATACCCATCAGCACCGGACGACCGGCGGCGGGCTCGCCGCCCTCCGAGACGAGTCGGCGGTTCTCCGACTCGAACAGCGCCCGGTCGACCAGCACACCCGGCAGGAACTCGGTCGAGCCGGAGTCGATGACCGTCACCCGCTTGAGCATCTGGCGAATGATGATCTCGATGTGCTTGTCGTGGATGAGCACACCCTGCGAGCGGTAGACCTCCTGGACCTCACTGGTCAGGTGGACCTGGACCGCCCGCGGACCCATGATCCGCAGCAGCTCGTGCGGGTCGATGGTGCCCTCGGTCAGCTTCTCGCCGACCGCGACGTGACCGCCGTCGTGGGTACGCAGCCGAACCCGCTTGGAGATCTTGTCGTACACGATCTCCTCGCTGCCGTCGTCCGGCACCACGATGATCTTGCGCGAGCGCTCGCCGTCCTCGATCCGGATCCGGCCGGGGGTGTCGGCGATGGGCGCCTTACCCTTCGGGACCCGGGCCTCGAAGATCTCCTGGACACGCGGCAGACCCTGGGTGATGTCCTCACCCGCGACACCACCGGTGTGGAAGGTACGCATCGTCAGCTGCGTACCCGGCTCACCGATCGACTGGGCGGCGATGATGCCGACCGCCTCGCCGACGTCCACGGTCTTGCCGGTCGGCAGCGAACGCCCGTAGCAGGCACCGCAGACACCCAGCTTCGACTCGCAGGTGAGCACGCTGCGCACCCGGACCGTCTCCACGCCGGCGGCGACGATCTTGTCGACCCCGATGGAGTTGATGTCCTGACCCCGCTCGGCGACCACGGTGCCGTCCGGCCCCTTGATGTCGTCGGCCAGGGTACGGGCGTGCACGCTGGTCTCGGCGTGCTCGTGCACGACCAGCTTGCCGCCCTCCAGGCGCTCGCCGATCTGCATCGGGATCGCCCGGTCGGTGCCGCAGTCTTCCTCGCGGATGATGACGTCCTGCGAGACGTCCACCAGACGACGGGTCAGGTAACCCGAGTCGGCGGTACGCAGCGCGGTGTCGGCGAGACCCTTACGGGCACCGTGCGTGGAGATGAAGTACTCCAGCACGGACAGACCCTCCCGGTAGCTGGCCTTGATCGGCCGCGGGATGATCTCGCCCTTCGGGTTGGCCACCAGACCACGGATCGCCGCGATCTGCCGGAGCTGGAGCAGGTTGCCTCGAGCACCCGAATTGATCATCTTCCACAGTGGGTTCTCCTGCGGAAGCGCAGTGTCCATCTCCTTGGCGACCTCGTTGGTCGCCTTGGTCCAGATCTCGATGAGCTCGCCGCGACGCTCCTCGGCGGTCATCAGACCACGCTGGTACTGCTTGTCGATCCGGTCGGCTTCCTTCTCGTACTTCTCCAGGATCTCCGCCTTGCGCGGCGGAGCGATGACGTCCTCCATGCCGATGGTCACGCCGGACCAGGTGGCCCAGTGGAAACCGGCCTCCTTGAGCCCGTCCAGGGTGGCGGCCAGCGCCACCTTGGGGAACCGCTCGGCAAGGTCGTTGACGATCGCGGAGAGCTGACCCTTGCGGATCTCGTAGTTCACGAAGCGGTAGCCCTGCGGCAGCGTCTCGTTGAACAGCACCCGACCCAGGGTGGTCTCCACGGTCAGCGCTTCGCCCTCGACCCAGCCCTCCGGGGCGGTCCACGGCTCGGCGCCGGCGCCGTTGTCGACCCCGATCACGTTGTGCAGACGGATCTTCACCGGTGCCTGCAGGTGCAGCTCACCGTTGTCGAACGCCATCCGCGTCTCGGCGTCCGAGCTGAACGCCCGGCCCTCGCCCTTCTCACCGGGGGTGAGGTGGGTGAGGTGGTAGAGACCGATGACCATGTCCTGGGTAGGCATGGTGACCGGCTTGCCGTCGGCCGGCTTGAGGATGTTGTTCGACGACAGCATCAGGATCCGGGCCTCGGCCTGGGCCTCAGCGGACAGCGGCACGTGCACCGCCATCTGGTCACCGTCGAAGTCGGCGTTGAACGCGGTGCAGACCAGCGGGTGGATCTGGATCGCCTTGCCCTCGACCAGCTGCGGCTCGAAGGCCTGGATGCCCAGGCGGTGCAGGGTCGGCGCCCGGTTGAGCAGCACGGGGTGCTCGCCGATGACCTCTTCCAGCACGTCCCACACGACCGGACGCTGCCGCTCGACCATCCGCTTGGCAGACTTGATGTTCTGCGCGTGGTTGAGGTCGACCAGCCGCTTCATCACGAACGGCTTGAACAGCTCCAGCGCCATCTGCTTGGGCAGGCCGCACTGGTGCAGCTTGAGCTTCGGGCCGACCACGATGACCGAACGGCCGGAGTAGTCGACGCGCTTGCCCAGCAGGTTCTGGCGGAACCGGCCCTGCTTGCCCTTGAGCATGTCGGACAGCGACTTGAGCGGACGGTTACCCGGACCGGTGACCGGCCGGCCGCGGCGGCCGTTGTCGAACAGCGCGTCGACGGCCTCCTGGAGCATCCGCTTCTCGTTGTTGACGATGATCTCGGGCGCGCCGAGGTCGATCAGCCGCTTGAGGCGGTTGTTCCGGTTGATCACGCGGCGGTACAGGTCGTTCAGGTCCGAGGTGGCGAACCGGCCACCGTCGAGCTGCACCATCGGGCGCAGGTCCGGCGGGATGACCGGGACGCAGTCCAGCACCATGCCGAGCGGCGAGTTGCGGGTGTTCAGGAACGCCGCCACGACCTTGAGTCGCTTGAGCGCCCGGATCTTCCGCTGGCCCTTGCCGGACCGGATGGTCTCCCGCAGGCTCTCGGCCTCGGCGTCGAGGTCCATGTTCTGGACCAGCGCCTTGATCGCCTCGGCGCCCATCGAGCCGGTGAAGTACTCACCGAACCGGTCGCGCAGCTCGCGGTAGAGCAGTTCGTCGGTGACCAGCTGCTTCGGCTCCAGCTTGCGGAAGGTGTCCAGCACCTCGTCCAGGCGGTCGATCTCGCGCTGGGCCCGGTCGCGGATCTGGCGCATCTCGCGCTCTCCGCCCTCCTTGACCTTGCGCCGGACGTCCGCCTTGGCACCCTCGGCCTCCAGCTCGGCCAGGTCGGCCTCGAGCTTGGCGGCCCGCTTCTCGATCTCCGAGTCGCGGCTGTTCTCGGACTGCCGCTTCTCGGCCAGGATCTCGTTCTCGATCGTCGAGAGGTCGCGGTGACGCGACTCCGCGTCCACGCTCGTCACGACGTACGAGGCGAAGTAGATGATCTTCTCGAGGTCCTTGGGGGCGAGGTCCAGCAGGTAACCCAGCCGGCTCGGCACGCCCTTGAAGTACCAGATGTGGGTGACCGGAGCGGCCAGCTCGATGTGGCCCATCCGCTCACGACGCACCTTGGAGCGAGTCACCTCGACGCCGCAGCGCTCGCAGATGATGCCCTTGAAGCGCACCCGCTTGTACTTACCGCAGTAGCACTCCCAGTCCCGCTGCGGACCGAAGATCTTCTCGCAGAAGAGCCCGTCCTTCTCCGGCTTGAGGGTGCGGTAGTTGATCGTCTCAGGCTTCTTGACCTCGCCGTGCGACCACTGACGGATGTCGTCGGCGGTGGCGAGACCAATGCGCAGCTCGTCGAAGAAGTTGACGTCGAGCACTATGTCCCCTATGTCGTCGTCTGTACTGCTAATTCTCGGGCGAGGTCGGGGGCCGGCGTACCGGCCCCCGACCGCTCACCTCAGACCTCTTCGACCGAGCTCGGCTCGCGCCGGGACAGGTCGATGCCCAGCTCCTCAGCGGCCCGGAACACCTCGTCGTCGGTCTCGCGCATTTCCAGGGCCACACCGTCGCTGGAGAGCACCTCAACGTTGAGGCACAGCGACTGCAGCTCCTTGAGCAGCACCTTGAACGACTCCGGGATGCCCGGCTCCGGGATGTTCTCGCCCTTGACGATGGCCTCGTAGACCTTCACTCGGCCGAGCACGTCGTCGGACTTGATCGTGAGCAGCTCCTGCAGGGCGTAGGCAGCGCCGTACGCCTGCATCGCCCAGCACTCCATCTCACCGAAACGCTGACCACCGAACTGCGCCTTACCACCCAGCGGCTGCTGCGTGATCATCGAGTACGGACCGGTCGAACGAGCGTGGATCTTGTCGTCGACCAGGTGGTTGAGCTTCAGGATGTAGACGTAGCCGACCGCGATCGGGTCCGGCAGCGGCTCGCCGGAACGACCATCGAACAACTGCGCCTTGCCGGTACGCCCGATCAGCTGCTTGCCGTCCCGGTTGGGCAGGGTCGACTCGAGCAGGCCGGAGATCTCCTCCTCGCGAGCACCATCGAAGACCGGGGTGGCCACGTTGGTGTCGCCCTCGGACTCGTGCGCGTCGATCGAGCGCAGCTGGCGCTTCCAGTCGGCGTCGTCACCCTCGACCTTCCAACCGGTCTTGGCGACCCAACCGAGGTGGGTCTCCAGCACCTGGCCGATGTTCATCCGGCTCGGCACACCGAGCGGGTTGAGCACGATGTCGACCGGGGTGCCGTCCTCAAGGAACGGCATGTCCTCGATCGGCAGGATCTTCGAGATGACACCCTTGTTGCCGTGCCGGCCGGCGAGCTTGTCGCCGTCCTGGATCTTGCGCTTCTGGGCGACGTAGACCCGGACCAGCTCGTTGACACCCGGCGGCAACTCGTCGCCGTCCTCGCGGGAGAACGTGCGCACACCGATGACCGTGCCGGTCTCGCCGTGCGGCACCTTCAGCGAGGTGTCCCGAACCTCACGCGCCTTCTCACCGAAGATCGCGCGGAGCAGGCGCTCCTCCGGGGTCAGCTCGGTCTCACCCTTGGGCGTGACCTTGCCGACCAGGATGTCGCCGGGGACGACCTCGGCGCCGATCCGGATGATGCCGCGCTCGTCGAGGTCAGCGAGCATTTCCTCGCTGACGTTCGGGATGTCGCGGGTGATCTCCTCCGGGCCGAGCTTGGTGTCCCGGGCGTCGACCTCGTGCTCCTCGATGTGGATCGAGGTGAGCACGTCCTGCTGCACGAGGCGCTGCGACAGGATGATCGCGTCCTCGTAGTTGTGGCCCTCCCAGCACATGAACGCCACCAGCAGGTTGCGTCCGAGTGCCATCTCGCCCTCGTCGGTGCACGGACCGTCGGCGATGACCTGACCGGCCTCGACGCGGTCGCCCTCGAAGACGACCGGCTTCTGGTTGACGCAGGAGCCGGCGTTGGAGCGGCGGAACTTGTGCAGCAGGTACGTCCGGCGGTGGCCGTCATCCTGGTGGATGGTGACGTAGTCGGCGCAGAGATCCTCGATCACACCACCGACCTCGGCGACCACCACGTCGCCAGCGTCGACCGCGGCCCGGTACTCCATTCCCGTACCCACGAGCGGCGCCTCGGCCTTGACCAGCGGCACCGCCTGGCGCTGCATGTTCGCGCCCATCAGTGCCCGGTTGGCGTCGTCGTGCTCGAGGAACGGGATCATGGCGGTCGCGACCGAGGTCATCTGCCGGGGCGAGACGTCCATGTAGTCGACGGCGCCGGGGACGACGTCCTCGGTCTCGCCGCCCTTACGACGGCAGAGCACCCGGTCCTCGGCGAACGTGCCGTCAGGCTGCAGGCGCGCGTTGGCCTGGGCCTTGACGAACCGGTCCTCCTCGTCCGCGGTCAGGTAGTCGATCTGGTCGGTGACCCGACCCTCGACGACCTTCCGGTACGGCGTCTCGATGAAGCCGAACGGGTTGACCCGGGCGAAGGTGGACAGCGCGCCGATCAGGCCGATGTTCGGGCCTTCCGGCGTCTCGATCGGGCACATCCGGCCGTAGTGGGACGGGTGCACGTCGCGGACCTCGAAGCCGGCCCGCTCCCGGGACAGACCACCCGGGCCGAGCGCGCTCAGCCGACGCCGGTGGGTCAGGCCCGCCAGCGGGTTGGTCTGGTCCATGAACTGGGACAGCTGCGACGTCCCGAAGAACTCCTTGATCGCCGCCACCACCGGGCGGATATTGATCAGGGTCTGCGGGGTGATCGCCTCGACGTCCTGCGTGGTCATCCGCTCGCGGACGACACGCTCCATCCGGGACAGGCCGACCCGAACCTGGTTCTGGATCAGCTCGCCCACGGTACGGAGGCGCCGGTTGCCGAAGTGGTCGATGTCGTCGGCCTCGTAGCCGTCCTCACCGGCGTGCAGCCGGCACAGGTACTCCACGGTGGCGACGATGTCGTCCTCGGTCAGCGTGCCGGTGGTGATCGGTACGCCGACTTCGAGCTTCTTGTTGAACTTGTAGCGCCCGACCTTGGCGACGTCGTACCTCTTCGGGTTGAAGAAGAGGTTGTCGAGCAGGGTCTGGGCGTTCTCGCGCGTCGGCGGCTCGCCAGGGCGCAGCTTGCGGTAGATGTCGAGCAGAGCCTCGTCGGCGCCGGCGATGTGGTCCTTCTCGAGCGTGGTCATCATCAGCTCGGACCAGCCGAACTTCTCACGGATCCGCTCGGCCGACCATCCGATGGCCTTGAGCAGGACGGTGACGGCCTGCCGACGCTTGCGGTCGATGCGTACGCCGACCGTGTCGCGCTTATCGATGTCGAACTCCAGCCAGGCACCCCGACTCGGGATGACCTTGACGCTGGAGAGGTCGCGGTCGGAGGTCTTGTCCGGCTGCTTGTCGAAGTACACGCCCGGAGACCGGACGAGCTGGCTGACCACGACGCGCTCGGTGCCGTTGATGACGAAGGTGCCCTTGGGCGTCATCATCGGGAAGTCACCCATGAACACCGTCTGGCTCTTGATCTCGCCAGTGGTGTTGTTGGTGAACTCCGCGGTCACGAAGAGCGGAGCGCAGTAGGTCAGGTCCTTCTCCTTGCACTCCTCGATCGAGGCCTTGACCTCGTCGAAGCGCGGCGCTGAGAAGGAAAGAGACATGGTGCCGGAAAAGTCCTCAATGGGACTGATCTCTTCGAGGATCTCCGCGAGACCCGAGCGTGCGTGCGGGTCGTCCGCCGACCGGCCCTGCCAAGCCTCGTTGCCAACGAGCCAGTCGAACGACTCGTTCTGGATGGCGAGGAGGTTGGGGACCTCGAGGTGTTCGGTGATCCTGCCGAATGAAACTCGGCGGGGCGCGAATGCGCTCGACGTACGACTGGTCTTCGCAGGGCGGGAAGCTGCCAAGATGCGTCCTTCCGAGGACCGGTGCTGCAGAACGGCTGGTACGCGTGCACTCCAATGACCCCACCAGAAATATCCGTAAACGGACATTTCCGCGCAGGGGTCAAGACGGAAGGCAGCGCAAACTAGCAGTGTAGCCGAGAGGCTAACCGCTGTCCAGCCCACCCCGCAGGTCGTTTGCGGAACGCGCCTCGGGCCCCCGGAAACGGGGTCTACCGGGCCGCTCGGAACGCAACGGTCCTGCCGGGCCGCTCGGGTAGCAGCGGCTGATGGTGCCGCCGCTGCACTACCCACATCGTGGCCGTCGCAAGCGCGGTGTCTTGCTGGTGTCAGCGTGCCTGGCAGCCCGGGGCCGCGTCAAGGCCCGGTATCCGGTTGCCCCTCTTTCCCGCCGACGACACACCCCGCCAGGCACGGCCGATGCAGGGCTGATGGTCGTCGAAGCCCAGCTCAGGCCGCCTGTGCACCGGAGCCACCAAACACAGCGGGCGGTGACCCTGTCGGATCACCGCCCGCCGCGACGCGGTGGTATTCCCGGCTCAGCGAGCCGGGCAACGCGCTGGTGGAGCGTCAGGTCACTTGAGGGTGACCTTGGCGCCCTCGCCCTCGAGCTTGGCCTTCGCCTTCTCGGCGGTCTCCTTGTTGACCTTCTCCAGGATGGCCTTCGGCGCGGACTCGACCGCGTCCTTGGCCTCCTTGAGGCCCAGGCCGGTCAGCTCGCGCACGACCTTGATGACCTGGATCTTCTTGCCGCCGTCAGCCTCGAGGATGACGTCGAACTCGTCCTTCTCCTCCTCGACCGGAGCAGCAGCGGCGCCGCCGCCGCCACCCTGGGCGATCGCGACCGGAGCGGCCGCGGTGACCTCGAAGGTCGTCTCGAACTGCTTCACGAACTCGGAGAGCTCGATCAGCGTCATCTCCTTGAACGCGTCGAGGAGCTCGTCGGTGCTGAGCTTCGCCATGTCTGGCGTCCTTTCCTAAATCTGTTAAGTAAGAACTGGTGCGCCGGGAGGGCCTCAGGCCGCCTCGGCGCCCTCCTTCTCGCGCTTGTCCTGCAGGGCAGCCGCCAGGCGGGCGGTCTTCGACAGCGGGGCCTGGAACAGGGCCGCGGCCTTGCTCAGGTTGCCCTTCATCGCGCCGGCCAGCTTGGCCAGCAGCACCTCGCGGGACTCCAGGTCGGCAAGCTTCGTGACCTCGGCCGCGGAAATGGCCTTGCCCTCGAAGACACCGCCCTTGATGACGAGCTTCGGGTTGGCCTTCGCGAAGTCGCGAAGTCCCTTCGCCGCCTCGACGACGTCGCCCGAAACGAAAGTCAGCGCGGTAGGACCGGTGAACAACTCGTCGAGGCCGGTGATGCCCGCGTCCGTCGCAGCACGCTTGGCCAGCGTGTTCTTCGTGACCGTGTAGCTGGTCTCGGCACCGAGCGTGCGCCGCAGCTGGGTGAGCTGCGAAACGGTCAGACCGCGGTACTCGGTCAGCACGGTGGCGCCCGAACTGCGGAAGCTCTCGGTCAGCTCAGCGACGGCCGTGGCCTTGTCGGCCCGGATCGGCTTGTCCGCCATGTCCCTCCTCTCTCGTTACTCGAGGCTGGTCCCCGTCACGGCCGGAGCCGGGGCGGGGGCGGAGGCAGCACGACAACGAGAAAAGCCCCGGCGCAGGGCGCACGGGGCGAGGGCCGGCGGATCGTCATGGTCGGCGGACCATGCTCACTGCCGAGTTACGCTTGCCGCCCTACGCGGGTCGCCCGTCGTCGCGGGACCTTCGACCGTGCCGAAGCACGGTGACCAGCGGTCTTTGGGTGGTTCCTCATCCATGACAACACGGATGACGTTTGAAGAGTACGCGACCGCGTGACCTGCGCCAAATCGCCCTCGTGTGGGCTGGGCCACCGCCGGCCCAGCGACCCCGGGCTGGTCAGCCCTGGGCCCGCCGCCGCCACAGGTAGCCGCCGGCCGCCACGGTGCTCCAGACCAACGCCCAACCGCTGAGCCCCAGCAGGGTGAGCGCGGCGGCGTCGCCCGCGATCGCGCGGGCGGTGGCCATGATCGGCGGTGCGAGCCAGGGAGCCACCGAGCCGGCCATACCGAGCACCACCGCGCCGACGCCGCCGAGGGCCAGGACCGCGACGCCGTACCCGGCACTGCCCACGGAGGCCCGGCTGGCGAGCGCGCCAAGGGCCACCGCAGCGGGTACGGCCAGCAGATGCGCCCACAGCCCCAGTGCGAGGCCGACCAGCACCGACCGGTCGGTGGGCTCGACGGGGCCGGTGACCCCGCCGACCAGCCACGGGAAGACCAGCGCGATGGCCACGGTGACCAGCGCGACCACGCCGGCGGCGAGCAGCCCGCTCAGCCGTTCCCGGGCCACCCCGACCGTGACCTGAGCCAGCCGGCGCTGGACGTCCGGCTCGACGTCCAACAGGATCTTGGTCTGCCATGCCAGCACCGGGAAGAGCACCACCGCCGAGACGCCGTACGCCTCCGCCGGCTGTGCCCGACCCCCGCCGTAGAGGATGGCGAGCGCCACCAGGCCGGCGAGCAGTGGCGCGATCGCCCGGCCGGTCCGCAGGAAGCCGGCCAGCCGCAGCCGGACCAGGGCGCTCATCGGGCCTCCCCCGCCGCTCGCTCGACCGCCACGCCGGAATCATCGGCGGACACCGGGTCGTCCAGCGCCGGGTCGTCGCCGGCTGGGCGGGTCGCCGAGGCGTCGTCGGCGGAGCGGGTCGAGGGCGCGCCGTTGACAGGCCGGGCCGACGAGGCATCGTCGACCGACCGGGTCGACGCGGCGGCGGGCCGGGCGTCGGGGCGTACCCGCAGCACCTGGTGGCCCTCGGCGCGCAACCGGGCGACGGCGCCGGCGACCCGCGCGGCCGGCACCGCCAGCTCGATCACCGCGATCGCCTCGCCCTCCGCAGTCTCCTCGGTCACCGCGCCGTCGGCCACCAGCCAGCGACGTGCACCCGGCAGCCGGACCGTCTCCCCCCGGTGGTCACTGACCAGGACGGCGCCGCCGTCCGCCAGCACCTCGTCGATCAGATCCGGAACCAGCTCGCGGGTGGTGGCGTCCAGCCCCTCCCACGGCTCGTCCAGGACCAGCAGGCCCGGCGGCCGCAGCAGCGCCTGGGCCAGGCCGACCTTCTGGGCGGTGCCCTTGGACAGCTCCGGCAGACGGACCCCCCGGAACGCGGCCAGCCCCAGCCGGTCGGTCCAGGCCGTGACCGCCTCGTCGGCGGCCGCGCGGCCCAGTCCCGCCACCCGGGCCATCCCGGTCAGGTAGCGGGTCACGGTGAAGGGCTGGTCCGCAGGGAAGCGCTCCGGCACCCAGCCGACTCGCCCGGGCCGGTCGGTGACCCGGCCCCGGCCCGGCCGGAGCACGCCGGCGGCCACCTGGAGCAACGTCGACTTGCCCACTCCGTTGCGGCCCAGCACGACCGCCACCTCGCCCGGACCGATCTGAACCTGTACGTCTCGCAGCACCCACGGACCACGCCGGTGGTACCGCAACCAGACGTTCTCCAGCCGCATGCGGTCGAGCCTGCCACACCGCAGACGCGCCGGGGCGCCGCCACGGTGGTGGCGGCGCCCCGGTGGAGCGGAGTGTCGGCTCAGGCCTCGGCCGAGCCCTCCTGCAGGTTCTTGATCACGTTGGGGTCGACCGGGACACCCGGGCCCATCGTGGTGGTCAGGACGACCTTGCGGAGGTACTTGCCCTTCGCGGCGGACGGCTTGGCGCGCAGCACCTCGTCGAGCACCGCCGCGTAGTTGTCCACCAGCTGGCTCTCCGAGAAGGAGGCCTTGCCGATGATCAGGTGCAGGTTGGAGTGCTTGTCCACCCGGAAGGTGATCTTGCCGCCCTTGATGTCCTGCACCGCCTTGGTGACGTCCATGGTCACCGTGCCGGTCTTCGGGTTCGGCATGAGACCGCGCGGGCCCAGGATCCGCGCGATCCGGCCGATCTTGGCCATCTGGTCCGGCGTGGCGATCGCCGCGTCGAAGTCGAGCCAACCACCCTGGATCCGAGCGACCAGCTCGTCGGTGCCCACCTCGTCCGCACCCGCCGCGGCGGCCTCATCGGCCTTCGCGCCAGCGGCGAAGACGATCACGCGGGCGGTCTTACCGGTGCCGTGCGGCAGGTTGACCACGCCGCGGACCATCTGGTCCGCCTTGCGGGGGTCGACGCCGAGGCGCATCGCGACCTCGACCGTGGCGTCGAACTTGACGTTGGTGGTGTCCTTGGCCAGCTTCACGGCCTCGGCCGGGGTGTAGAGCCGGTCCCGGTCGATGGCGTCGGCGGCCTTGCGGTAGCTCTTGCTGTGCTGCATTGCTGATTACTCCTGTGGTCTCTGGCGGGCCCGCTCGGCGCGTGCCCTCCCACGGTCTGATCGTCGGCCGGAGCCGGCGTCAGTCGTTGACGGTGATGCCCATCGAGCGGGCGGTGCCGGCGATGATCTTCTCGGCCTGGGCCAGATCGTTGGCGTTGAGGTCGGCCATCTTCTTCTCGGCGATCTCACGCAGCTGGGCGCGGCTGACCGAGCCGACCTTCTCGGCCTGCGGGACGCCCGAACCCTTCTGCACACCGGCAGCCTTGATCAGCAGCCGGGCGGCGGGCGGGGTCTTCAGCACGAAGGTGAAGGACCGGTCCTCGTACACGCTGATCTCGGCGGGGACGATGTCGCCCCGCTGGGACTCGGTCTGCGCGTTGTAGGACTTGCAGAACTCCATGATGTTGACGCCGTGCTGGCCGAGCGCGGGGCCGACCGGCGGCGCCGGCGTGGCCTGGCCAGCCGGCAACTGAAGCGTGAACGTCTTGACGAGCTTCTTCTTCGGAGGCATGTCACTTCCTGGGGCTTGGAGCTGGGAAAATGCGGCTGACACCGCCCTCGGGGCGCGCACGGTCAGCGCGGTGCGACAGCGGCGACGTTCAAGAGTAGCGCAGGCCGCGTCCCGCTCGTCTGCCGAGGTCGAGCGGGAGGGGGTACGCCGACGTCGACGGCGGGCTGGGCCCGCCGTCGACGACCGGTCAGATCTTGGCGACCTGGTTGAAGTTGAGCTCCACGGGCGTCTCCCGACCGAAGATCGACACCAGCACCTTGAGCTTCTGCTGGTCGGCGTTGATCTCGCTGATCGTGGCCGGCAGCGACGCGAACGCGCCGTCGGTGACGGTGACCGAGTCGCCCACCTCGAAGTCGAGGACCTTGATCTCGGGCTTCGACTTCTTCTGCTCGGTCTCGACGGCCGGCGCCAGCCACTTCAGCACCTCGTCGAGGGAGAGCGGCGCGGGCCGGTCAGCCCGGTCGGTCGCGCCGACGAAGCCGGTCACACCCGGGGTGTTCCGGACGCAGGAGTACGACTCCGCGGTCAACTCCATCCGGACCAGGATGTAGCCCGGGAAGACCTTGGCTTGGACCTGGTTCCGCTTGCCGTTCTTGACCTCGATCTCTTCCCGGGTCGGCACCTCGACCTGGTAGATGAAGTCCTCCATGTCGAGGCTCGTGATCCGGGTCTCGAGATTGGTCTTGACCTTGTTCTCGTAACCGGCGTACGAGTGCACCACGTACCAGTCGCCCGGCGCGTAACGCAGCTTCTGCCTCAGCTCGGCGACGGGATCGTAATCCTCGTCGGGCGCGGGCTCGGTGGTTGGGAACTCCGGCTCGCTGGCGGCCTCAACCGACTCGTCACCAGCCGCCGTCGCGACGGTGGACTGCTCGTCCACCGGTCCGGCGGTCTCGTCGTACTCAGGCACGCTCGCTCACTTCCGTCACTATCGGCTGGAGACAGCCGGTCAGTCCGTGTTGCCGAAGACAAACAGCACGGCCTTGGCGAAGCCGAAGTCCAGGACACCCACGATCGTCAGCATCACCGCTACGAACGTCACCACCACGGCGGTGTACGTCAGCAACTCCTTGCGCGTCGGCCAGATGACCTTACGCAACTCGGCCACGACCTCGCGGAAGAACCGGGCGATGCGGCCGAATACGCCTACCCGCCCCGTCTCCGACCGGGTGGTCGGACGGCTGTCCGCCGACTCCGCCCGAGCGCGGGACCGCGTCGCGGTGCCGCCCCCGGAGATCGGCTCGTCCGCGCTGGTGGCGTCGTCGTCAGCTACGTCGTCGACGACCTCGTCGTCCAGACGATCGTCGCCGGCGTCCTCGCCGCGCCGCTTGTTGTCGGCCACTTCGCCCTCCGTCGCGGAATCTCGGGTCGCACGCCGGACGGCGTGCGCGGCGCTGTTCACGCCGGCCGGACCAACCGTCCCGCGACGGGCCGCGGCCGGCGGATCAACCAGAGGGGTCCGGTGTGTCGGAACCACCCCGCCGATGCCACCACCACGGGCCGGACGCCGCCTTGTCGGCGGCGCGACCCACGGGAACGGTCAGGCCTGAGGCGCAGGGGTGACAGGACTTGAACCTGCAGCCTGCGGTTTTGGAGACCGCTGCTCTGCCAATTGAGCTACACCCCTGTGCGGCAACACTCGCCCCACGCGGTCACAGACGACCGAGCAGGGGTCACTTGCCCCACGGCGGACCAGTGTACGGGTAGCCGCCCGACTTTCCCAACCGGTCTCCCCGCCGCGCGTGGCAGACCCGGGTCAGCCGGTCGTCCGGATGGTGGCACGGGCCTGCGAGAGCACTTTCTCGCCCTGGCAGGTGGCCGTCACGTCGATCCGGGTGAGGCCGTCCTCGGTCACCTCGCGGACCTTCGCGGTGACCTCGATCTCGGTCCCCTGCTCGTCGTCGGGGACGACCACCGGCCGGGTGAACCGGACGCCGTACTCGACCACCGCGTCGGGCGACCCGGCCCACTCGGTGACCGCCCGGCCGACCAGCGCCATGGTGAACATGCCGTGCGCGATCACCCCGGGCAGCCCGACCTTGGTGGCGAACCGGTCGCTCCAGTGGATCGGGTTGAAGTCACCCGAGGCGCCGGCGTAGCGGACCAGGTCCGCGCGGGTCACCTGGTACGTCTTGGCTGGCAGCTCCATGTCAGGCCTCCCCGCGTACGACGATCTTGGACCAGACGGCGACCACCGGATCCCCGGCGGCGGTGCTCACGTCGGTGCGGGTGGTCAGGAAACCGTGCCCGCCCCGGTTGCTGACGTCCTCGATGGTGTTGACGCAGACGAGCTCGTCGCCGGCGACCACCGGCCGGGTGTACGCGAACCGCTGGTCGCCGTGGACCACCCGGCTGTAGTCGACGCCGAGCGCCGGGTCCTCGATCACCTGACGGCTGGCCGCCATCGTGATCACCACCGGGAAGGTCGGCGGGGCGACCACGTCGGGGTGACCCAGCGCCTGGGCCGCGGCCGGGTCGTGATGGGCCGGGTCCGTGGCGCCGATGGCGGTGGCGAACTCACGGATCTTTTCTCGGCCCACCTGGTAGGGGGCCGTCGGCGGATAGGTCCGGCCGACGAAGGAAGGGTCCAGAGACATGTCGCGAACGTACACGCCCAACACAATCGCCGACCTGCTCGGTCGGTGGCGGCGGTAGCCGCACCGGCCGGTCAGATCGGCGATCGGAAGAGCTTCGACAGCGGCCGGCAGAACCGGCCGGGAGTCAGCGGGTCTCGCGGTGGACCGTGTGCCGACCGTCGCGCGGGCAGAACTTCTTCAGCTCGATGCGGTCGGGGTCGTTGCGGCGGTTCTTGCGCGTGATGTAGTTGCGCTCCTTGCACTCCACACACGCCAAAGTGATCTTCGGCCGGACATCGGTAGCCTTCGCCACGGCGGAGTGCCTTCCTCGCTAACGGAAACAACTACGACGCACCAGCGTAGTCGCTGACTGCGTGGACATGCAAAGTGGGCGCCAGAGGCGCCCATCACCACGACCACCGGGAACGAACCCGGAAGACGAGAGTAGCGGTGGCCGGAATTGAACCGGCGACACAGCGATTATGAGCCGCTTGCTCTGCCATCTGAGCTACACCGCCGCGGTGGGTCCGGCTGAACCCTCGAGCCCCCTTACGGAATCGAACCGTAGACCTTCTCCTTACCATGGAGACGCTCTGCCGACTGAGCTAAGGGGGCCTGCGCGATCTCCCCGTGGGGCGCGCAGAAGTAAGAGTACACGGCCCGGCTCGACAGGTGAAATCGGATCCCCGATGATCGTTTCCGCCCTGGTCAGGGCAGGGCCAGGGCACGGTCAGGGCACGGCACGAAGGCGCGGAAGCTCCGTACCGGAGATCGTCTCCGGGTCGACCTGGGCGCCGAACCAGGCAGCCAGCCGCTCGTACGGCAGCGGTCGGCTGAACAGGAAGCCCTGCCCGATCTCGCAGCCGATGTCCTGAAGGAGCTCCAGGGTCAGCTCGCTCTCCACGCCCTCGGCGACCACGGCCAGGCCGAACTGCTGGGAGAGGGTCACCACCGCGTTGACGATGGCCAGGTCCCCCGGATCGGTCGCCATGCCCTGCACGAAGGAGCGATCCACCTTGACCTCGTGCACCGGCAGCCGGCGCAGGTGGGCCAGGGACGAGTCACCGGTGCCGAAGTCGTCCACCGACAGCCGGACCCCGAGGTCGCGAAGCCGGTGCAGGGTCGGGATGGGCCGGTCGGTGCCGTCCAGCACCCCCGCCTCGGTGATCTCCAGGGTGAGACGCTGCGCCGGCACCCCGTACTCGGTCAGCAGCTCCTGCACCCGGTCCGGGAAATGCTCGTCGGTCAGCGTACGGGCGGCCAGGTTGACCGCCACGGGCAGCGGGTGGTCGGTCTGGGCCCAGTCCCGACTGCGCCGCAACCCCTCGCGCAGCACCACCTCGGTGAGCCGGCTCAGCTGGCCGGTGTGCTCGGCCACCGCGACGAAGTCCTCCGGGGCGACGCTGCCGTGCGTGGGGTGCTCCCACCGGGCCAGGCACTCGACGCCGACCAGGCGGCGGTCCCGCAGTGTCACCTTGGGCTGGAAGTAGACCTCCAGCTCGTCCTGGTCCAGGGCGCGACGCAGATCGCCAGCAAGGCCCAGCCGGCGCAGCGACCGGGACTCCAGCGCCGGGTTGAACAACTGCACGCTGCCCGGCACCGACTTGGCCGCCGTCGCGGCCAAATCGACCCGCAGCAGCAGGGTCGCCGCGTCGCTGCCATGATCCGGGTGGACGGCAACCCCGACGGCGGTGTTCACGTCGAGGGTGAGCGCGTCGAAGACCATCTCGTCACGGATCTGTTCGCGCAGCTGACCGGCCAACTCCAGCGCCGCGTCTGCGCTCTCCAACCGCAGCGTCACCAGAAACTCGTCCCCGCCGGCCCGGCCGACCAGCGCCGACGACGGCGCGCTGGCGCGCAGCCGGGCGGCAACCTCGGACAGGACCTTGTCCCCCGCCGCATGGCCGAGGGACTCGTTGACCTGGCGCAGACCGTCGACGTCGAAGAGCAGCAGCGCCACCACCTCGCCGTCGGTACGGATCTTGACTGACTCTTCCAGCGCAGCGGTGATCCGCCGACGGTTCGGCAACTTGGTCAGGGCGTCGTGGTACGCGTCGTGCCGCAGGCGGTCGACCAGCCGGGCATTCTCCAGGGCCACCGCGGCGTGCGCGGCCACCGTCTCGAGGACCGCGATGTCCGCGGGCGTGAAGCTGTTGCCATCGCCGATGCGGTTGGCAACCTCGAGGGTGCCGATGACGACCTGGCCGGACCGCAGCGGCACCACCACCGCGTCCTTGATTCGCCGCTCGGCGAGGTCGGCGCGGAACTCGCCGTCGGTGGTCACCCCACGCCCGACGGCAACCGTGCGTCGGGCGTCGCGGACCCGCTCCCGGAGCGTCGACGGAATGTACGCCAGGTCGAGCAGGCCGGAATCGTCCATCCGGGCGGTCAACAAGGTCTCCGGATGTCGCCCCTGAGCCGGGAGCCAGAGTGTGGCGTACTCCGCCTGCATCAGGGCGCGGACCCGGCCGAGCAGGGCGTCCGCCAGCGTGCCGCTCTGGCCGCTCTCGACCACGGCGCGGGTCAGGTCGTACAGGTCGGTGAGGGTGCGGTGCTGGCGGAAGAACTGGGAGTACGCCCGGTAGACCAGGGCGAGGCCGACGCCGAGGGCAGCGAGCAGGAGCAGTGACCACCACGTGCTCCGGACCAGGATCAGAACGATCAGGCCAACCGACACGTTGATCGCCGCGGTGAGCACCCCCGGCGTGGCGGTGAGCAACGCCACGCGGCCGGTCTGCCAGCCATGTAGCAGCGTGTGCACGGCGGCCACGCTGGCGTAGCTGACCAGGATCACCATGCTCACGGCAGCGAAGATGCTGCCCCAGGTCTGTGGGCCCACCCCCTTGATGGGCGGAAGAGCCTGAAGGACGAGGACGGCCAGTGATGTGCCCGCGGCGGCCCGCGCCACGTTGAACCACACCTTGTGCGCGGACAGCCGTTGTCGAGTGTGGGTGATGAGTGAGGTCAGCGCGTAGATGACCACCACCGTCAACGGCGGCAGAAAGTAGAGCGCAAGGACCAGTGGCAGCTCGGTGAGCGTGACGCCGATCGTCTGCCGCCGGACGACCAGGCTGAGCAGCGGCAGCCCCGCCACGATCATGAGGATGAGAAGGAGAGCTGCCTCCGGCCAGTCGCCGAACGGCTCCTTCGCGACCAACCCCGTGATCGTGGCGCAGGCGACCGCGATCAGCGCGAGAGGCGCGGTGATGATCCAAGCGTCCTCGGAGGATCTGCGCCGGGGCTGACCGCGACCGATCATGGCGCTCCTTCGGATTGGCACCACGCGGTCACGGCGCCGTCGCGATACGTACCGTCACCGATGCGCGGCGCCGCTTGGCGGCCGCGTCCGGTGACTGACCCGGAACCCGGCTCAGTGCCAGATGAGGTCCGCAGTCTGCACGATGTCCCCCGAGTTGCCGCCGAGATCGACACCGCCGATGCCACTGAAGAGTGCGGCGAGGACGAAAAATGAGCCAAGCAGTCGGCCCAACCTACGACCAGACATGATCGCTCCTGTCGGAAGTGTGCAGCGTTGATGGAGGTTCCACGATCGTGCCACAGCGCGGGCAGCCAGAAAAGTGGTGGAAGCCCCGACTGGCCCCACCGTCTGTGACTTCCCGCCGTTTGGCCCACCACCCTCGTCGCACCGGGCCAGATCACAAGCCTGCGGGGCAGCTCACCAGTTCGTAGAACGTTCAATACGACCTTCAACACAATTCGGTCCAGCCGTGAAGCGGCCCCCGAATTCACCGCGACGGTCACTGTGCGTAACGCTTGGAGGCGGTGCGCCAACGCACGCGCTCCGTGTCCGGCCATCGACCACCATACCGGCTCATCTCGTTCGCGCCAGTACCTGGACGGATTCACGTCAATGGCATTGAACCCGGCCCAGGCGTGCGATGACACCGAATTTGGGTAGCATAACCGCAGCTCAGACGGCCTCAGGCCGGCGCGGGCGAGAGGGCGGCCCTACGCCCCGCAGCTTTACGACATAGATGAGCCTCTCCACATTGCCGGCACGCATCCTCGGCGGCATCCCACCGGCGGCTGCACCGCTCACCAACGACCAACCTCGACAACGACGGCGCCCCTGCCGGGTAACGCTGGTCTCGCGGCCGTCTGCGCGGTATTCCGTCCTGATCGACACGGTATCGGCGATACCGCGGTATCCGACCGTCGGCAATGCCCCGATATCGCCGATCTCGAGCCGATCATGGCCGGTCCGCGCCCCCCGAGTCTTGCGGGCTGCGCTGACATCACCGACCGACGGATCAATCGAGCGTCGTGCTGACCATGTCGACGAACCCGAGGCGCCGGTTCATCGCGATAGCGGACCCGTTGCGCGGGTGGTGGAACGCGGCGAGTCGCCCGTAGCCCGAAGAGCGAACGAACCCGATCGCGAGGAGCTTCAGCGCCAGCGACAGGCCCCTGCCGCGGTAGGGCGCGAGCACACCTGTCATCTCGCCGAACGCGTACCCCTGGGCCGGATGCAGCGACGTCGTAGACATGCCAATCCACGCACCATCGTCAACCGCAAGCATGACCCCGTCCGGGCGGAAGCTCGGCACGTCGATGCGCTCGGAGACGTACTCGTCGTACGTGTAGAAATCCCCTCGCTCCGGGATGTCAGCCGAGCAGGTTTTGTTGAGGTCATACAACGCCCGCCGGTGGCCGGCCGTGTCGCCGAACTCGGCGAAGGTGGCGAACTCGATCCCCGACTCGCACGCCCTGGACAGGTACGGCGTGAACGCCCCGTCATCGAACTCGTCCACGTTCAGTTGAAGGCGCACCCAGTCCACCATCAAGGGATGGTATCGGGAAACTTCGATTACCCCAGCGTCTCGCCGATCTTGGCGTTCATACCGTTGCCAACGGCTGGACCCAGCCGGACCTCACTAGATCAACGACAACGGCCCCTGATCAGCATCTCTGCTGGTCAGGGGCCGCATCTGCACCTGGTGGCGGGTAGAGGATTCGAACCTCTGAAGCTTTCGCGACGGATTTACAGGGCGTCCGTGATCTTGGCCGCGTCAGGGACGGTGAGCTGGTGCTTCGCTCCATTGATCAGGCGCCGATCAGGCTCCCGCCCACCATCTGCCCACGCCCACCGAACCAGCGCCCCGCATCTTCAACGGGCGGATATCGGAGTGACTCCGCTGGCTTGGCGGCGGACCATGTACCAATGCTCAGCAACGATGCGCTCGCGCGCCTCCAGGACGCCACCACCCTTTGGAGCATCGGGCAGGGCACGGCAGCCGAGGTGATCGAGGCCGCCTGTGACTGCCTCGTGGCAGGCGTTGACAGCCCCTCGCTGTGCATCCTGGCCGGGGTCTCGCCCACCGCCACCGATCAGGATCTGCTCCAGTGGCTTGAACCCACCCTCGACGAGCTTGGTCTGAGCTTCTACCGCAAAGGCAGCGAAGAGCTTGAGGACGCTGCCGTACGCATCATGGCTACCAAGCTTCTCGTCGGCGCCCTCTCCCCGCGCGAGCTGGCTCGCTGGACCCACTCGGTCATCGGGCATGACGGCACACTCCTTGCCGAGGAGTTGGTCATGCTCGACGATGTGTACGACACGCTGGAGTACGGCGAGGAAACCGAAGCGGAGATCCACGCTCGCGTTTTTGCCGAAGCCCGCCGCTTGACCGCCACAGACGTAGCCACCCAAGGCGCCGACTCCGCCGACTGACTCTGGCAGGGTCACGCCAGAGCCTCGCCGATCTTGTCGTTCATGGTGTCGTCTCCGCCGTCGATGCAGTTGGCGTAGACGCGGAGCAGGACCGCGACACCGTGGCCCAGGCGCCGGGCGGCCTCGGTCGGCGGGACGCCGGCATTGAGCCAGAGGGAGGCCGCCGCGTGCCGCAGGTCGTAGGGCCGGCGGACGAGGGGCGAGGCGACCTGCGATTCGGTCAGGGCCTTCTCGCGGGCGAGCTTCCACCACCGGTCGTAGACCGATTCGGAGAGCGGGCCACCGTGCAGGCCCCGGAAGAACCGACCGTCCGGGCCGACCCCGTGATTCTCGACGTGCGCGCACAGCAGCTCGACGAGCCGGGGCGGAATCGGGACCGTGCGAGTCTCAGCCCTCCCCCGGTGCTTGAGTCCGCGCCGCTCGTGGGAGCCGCCGTCATCGGTCCAGTGCGATCCGGCGCGCGGCGAGGTGCCGGCGAGCACCAGGCGGCCCCAGCGATGTTCGATCTTCTCGTGGTCGCAGGACCGGGAAGGCTTGACCGCCGCCAGGTCCTCGAAGTCGGTCCCGCAGTCGGCGCACCGGCCGGCAAGGTCGCAGTCCTCCCGCCGTAGGTCAGCGGCTTCCGAGGGACGCATCCCCGCGTAGTAGAGGCAGCCGAAGAACGCGGTGACCTTGTCGGCGCGTTTGCCGAGAGATTTCACCGCCTCCAGCAGGGTGGCGACCTGGGCCGGGTTCGCCACCACTCGCCGGTCGATGGACTGTGCGACCTCGGGGGCGGTCCACTGGACCCGGTCGACGGGGTTGGAGGCGATCAGTTCCAGCTCGACGGCGTACCCGAGCACGTTGTAGAAGGTGGCCCGCTTCCGCTGGACGGTGGAGGCTGCCGCTGGCTTGCCGTCGAGGCGTACGCAGAGGCTGTCGAGGACGCGGCGGACCATTGCGGGCGAGTCGAGTTCTACGACCGGGAGGGATGCGGTTTCCAGCCAGGCGAGGGCCGCCGCGTGTTCGGTGGGGATCTCGTCGGACCAGCGGCGCGGGTTGAGGCCGTAGAGGTATAGCGCCTCGCGGAGCAGAGCTTAGTCGGTCGGCCCCGCTTGGTTGGCCGGGTCAGGGTCACCGTGATCGAGGTCAGCGCTTCGACGATCGAGCGCCGGGTCTTGGCCGCCGCCCGGGGCCACTTCATCTCGACGTACGCGCGGCTGTGCGCGTACCAGGTGGTGGGGTTCTTGGTTCTCGCCTCGGAGACCGGGCGGCCGGTGGCTGGGTCGAAGGGCTCCCCCGCGTTGGCCGCCTGGACCAGCTCGGCGCGGAACGAGTGCGCCAGGGCTTTGGTACGGAACATGTCCTCGAAGCGTTGGCCGCTCACCGCCCAGCGGACCCGCCACGGCCGAGCCTTCCGGTCAGCGCGCTTAGCGATCTCCCAGATCTGGACCTCGTAGCTCTTCATGCGGCGTCCTGCTCCAGGTCGCCGAGCCACCGACCGAGCGCCGACCGGCGGACCCGAAGCTGTCCGTTCGGGAGCTTGATCACCCGTGGCCCTTTGCCGGTCTGCCGCCAGTAGAACCAGGTCGAGCGCGGTACGCGCAGTTCGGCGAGCACTTCCGGCACGGTCAACAACTCCTCGTTCACTACGTTTCCTCCCCGTCGTGCTGTGCGCTGTGCTGAGTTGCCGAAAGATCTGAGGGTCCCTGCGCGGCCCGGTCCTTGGCGGCGAGCAGTTCGGATCGCCAGCGGGCGCGTTCGCTGATCGACCGCATGAGCCGGTGGGTCATCGGGCCGACGTCCGGGTCATCGGGTCGGGCCAACTCCCAGGCGTGTCGGACCCGTTCGGTGGTGTCGCTCTGGTCGTCGACGAGCTGCGTGCCGTCGGTGGTGACGCCGAGCAGTGCCCGGACCCAGGCCCGCGCGTCGTGCTTGTGGTCGGCGAGGGTCTTGCCGGACCAGTCGCGGGAGATGAGGATGCGCCGGCCGCCGATGCCGAGGGTGTCGCGCTGGTGGACCTTGCCCTTGCAGCGGCCGGGCTTGAGCTTGGCGTGTGCCTTCTTGGGCTGGACGCCGTAGAGCAGCCAGTTGGCGCACCGGTCGGTGCAGGGGGTGAGTTGGAGTTGCTGCCAGAGCCGGTCGAGGTGCTTGCGTTGCCGGTCGGTGGTCGCCTTGTGGCAGTCGCCGGTGTGCTTGGTGATGTATTTGGTGACGTACCGGATGGTCCGTTCGGCGTCCTCGGTGCCGGGCATGACGCCGCGGGCGTCGACTTGGGCGCCGAAGCGGACGACGTGGACTGGTTCGGCGTCCGGGTCGTCGTCGATGGCGTCGAGGGCTTCCGTCCAGGTGGTCAGTGGCTCGCGGGTGTCGGGGTCTACCCATGCCGCTGCCTGCTCGTCCCAGATCGGGAGCCGGTCGAGGGTGTAGCGCTGGACGTCGACCGAGGGCCACCACACCTGGTGGTAGGTCGCCGCCGCCACGGTGCGGAGCACGTAGCGAGGAATGGTGCCCCGGATGGCGAAGTGGGCGTGCGGGGCGAGTCGGCGTTGCGGCTCGACGCAGCCGGCGTACTGGACGTTCCAGCCCTCGCACCGTCGGAGGTTCTGCCAGAACCGGTCGAGCAGCCGGGGGAAGTGCACGGCGTCCCAGGCTGCGCGGTGGTAGTCGTACCTGGCGGGGTTGACGGGGGTGCCATCGGGGCGGACCGGGCCGTACGAGTCGAGGGTGAGCGTGAGCCACATCGACGGTTGGTAGGTGGAGCCGTCCGGGGCGGTGTAGGTCTTGCCGACGGTGCGCCGTTCGACCTTGCACCGGGGCAGTTCGGGGGCATCTTGGCGCCGCTTGGTGGAGCGCTTGCGCCGTGGGCCGGGCTCGTCGTCCTGGTCCTCGTCGTCGCTGGCGTGAGGTGGTCCGACGCGCCCGCGCAGGCCCTCAGCGGCGATGGCTTCCTCTACCTCGCGGATAGCCTCGTCGAGGTCGGTCACCTGATCCCACTGGGCCGCCCTCACCGCCTCGTCGCGGGAGAACTCCAGGTGTGCGCGGAACAGGATCAGAGACTTCTGCGCCTCGGTTGCGGGTTCCGGACCGGGTAGCGGTTCGTCGTCGCGGTGCCAGCCCTCGCGGATCTGGGCTTGCCGTAGCCGGCGGTTCTTCTTGGCGCACGGCGGGCACTTGTCCTCGCGGGTCGCGCCGCAGGGCAGGTCGATGACCTCGGTCAGCCCGGTATCGAGGTCGGTCCGGCGCATGGCGAGCGGACGGACGCAGACGCCGTACTCGATGGCGATGTCCTTGAGGACGTCGATCGAGCGGGGTAGCGCCATGCGGGCCGCCCGCGACCCCGGCCGAGGAGCAACCGGGGTCGGGGCGGGTTCGAGACCGGGCAGGGTCAGAGCCGTCATCGGATGATCCCGACGACCTGGGGCCGGTTGGGGTGGACGACGCCGACCGGAGGCAGCACCGCGACTGATGCCGGCGGCATCACCGGAGCCGGCGGCGCGGTTTCGACAGGCTGCGGCTCGTCGTACCAATCGCCCTGCGGCTGATCGGGCTCCGACGCCGACGGGGTGGCGGGTTCACTGGACAGGACGACCTTCACCAGGGCGAGGAATGCCAGCGACGGCACCGCCGCCACGATCCAGCCCCAGACGGACGGTTCGGCTTCGGCGACCTGCGCGGCGAGGGAGAGCAGCGCGAACGCGATCAGGAGCACGCCGACCAGGCCGACGGGTCGACCATCACGGCGGCGGACACGGATCTCCAGGCCGAGGTAGATGGCCATCAGCTCGACCGCTACGGCGTTGGCCCAGCCAATCCAGTCGGGTTGGCCGTGGGCGACCGTCAGGTCGTGGACGTGGGTGAAGGCGGCGGCGCCGGCCATGGTGCCGATGGCGAGCAGGATCAGCACCCGGACGCCGGACTCGGCGCGTTCGCGGATCATCGGCCGCCCCTGCTGTCGCGGACGGTCAGGGTGATGCAGATCTGCTGGCCGTTGAGGTCGCTGCGGCGGTTAACCATGTGCGCCAGGCCGTGCAGGGCACCGGCAAGCCGGTCCGGGGAACCGTCGAGTTCGATGTGCAGCGGCTTGAGGCGGTGGGTGCCGAGGAAGAAGCTCTTGAGGGACATCGGTTACCTCCGGGCCGGGGCGACGCGGGTACGGATGTGGTCGGGTGGCTCGCCGAGGGAGGCCACCGCTTCGGAGAGGCAGCGCCACAGCGCCCACGCCTCGTCGGGTGTGAGGTACATGCGGCGCCGGCCGCCACCGACTGCGAGATAGACCGGGTACGCGTCGAGGCGGGCGGGGTCGACGCGCACGGACACGGCCGTGCTGGTGGCGCCATCGGTGCCGGGAGCCCGCAGCCGGTAGAAGGTTCGGCCGTCGGTCGGTGCGGTCACCGCGGGTCACCGCCGTCGGTGTCCCGATCGAGGATGTTCAGCAGCGAGTCGGGCAGCAGTGGCCCGCGACGTTGCCGGGGCAGAGGCGGACGGGTCGGTTCGGTGGCGGTTTCCCGGCCGACCTGGGCGAGGATGTCCGCCGCGTCGGCCGGTGCCGGGTACTCGGCGGCCAGCTCCCGGATGTGGTCGTCGGAGATGTAGGAGAAGCGGACCCGGGCCGGCTCGGGGGTGAAGTCGAGGATCACGTAGCCGACGCCCTTGGCCCAGCGCGGCATCTGGTCGGCGAGGGCACCCCGGTTGCGGGCACCGTCACCCAACACGAGGTCGACCTGAGCGGCCTCGGTCAGACCGAGCGCGATCCGGGTCGGGAACAGGTCCCGGAACGGCAGTACCTCCTTGCGGGGGTCCTGCAACGCGGCCACCACTAGGACGCCGACGCCGGCACCCTGCGACAGCAGCAGCCCGAGCGAGCCGGCGATGCGCTTGCGTAGGTCGATGTCCTGGAGGTACGCGGTCAGTGCCGCCATCTCGTCGATGACGACCACGACCAGGGGGTCAGCCTCGGTCGGGGTGTGCACGCGCACAGCGCCGGCAAGCCGGGTCTGCCGTTCCCGCATCACCGTTACGGCCTCGTCGAGCAGGTCGGCCATGGCCTCGAACGACTTGCAGGCGAATTGGGCGAACAGCGGCCGGCCCATCGCGAACTCCATGCCGCCCTTGGGGTCAATCACCCAGAGCCGGACCAGCCCGGAGGAGATCCCACCGGCCAGGACCCGGACCAGCGACCACAGCACCGAGCCCTTCCCGGAGCGGGTTGCACCGCCAATCAGGACGTGCGTGGCGAGCAGGTGCAAGCACCAGTGCCGCAGGTCTTCCCGTCGCGCCAGCGGGAGTGCGGTGAAGTCGGGCACCGATGGGACGTCGAACGGGTCGACCAGAGTCATCGCCGACGAACTGAGACGGCGCATCGAGAGCGGAGCCATCCCGTCGGGGAGCCTCTTGCCGGCGGAGAGCGCGCTTACCGCCGAGTTCCGGGCAAGTCGCGGAACAGTCCGCCAGGCCATCGCCGTCTTACGGGATGAGCGCTTGGTCGCGACCGAACACGGCCGCGGCACATACGCCAACCCATATCGCCCCGAGGACGGACCAGCCAAAGGACCCGAGATTGGGACACGAGAGCGCCAGGTAGCGGCCGATCCAGAGCTTGCAGCGCTCTTCGCTGTCGAGGTAGGCGCAGCCCTGGTCGAACAACAGCACGTCACTCTGGCCAATGGAGCCGTCGGGGCCGTCGTCAGAATCTATCGGCTACCTGGAGCGACGCATTAGGTCCCTTACGCACCTTCAATACCTGTTCAAAGACGGATCGAAACGGGCCGCTCACGCCGCCGCCAGGGCACGAGCCCGTCCCCTCCCTTGGCCGTTCGGGGCGGCCACGCAGACGCCCGTCGACTGGCGTGGAAAGCGGTTCGGGCCACGCGGCGAAGCAGTCGAGCCAGGCCGTTCGATGGTCGCGGCCGTCGGCGCCGGGTGCGGCGGCGCATTGTGTCCGGGCCACCTCTCCGATTTCAAGGGCGCTTCGCGTCGGACGGGACGGCCTGGCGGCCGCCCTTGACCTCGGAGCCTCTGCGGCCCTGGGGCAGGCGGCCAGAGGGCGGGCGGTGGCCTGCCCTCATCAAGTCGCGCAGCCGCCCCGTCACCGACTCGTCGTGTTGTCACTCTGCCGGTCGGCAAAGCCGCCTTGACAGCCCAGTCTGGAACCTTCAAGTCGTGCAAAACCGGGCTTCGGCACGGCGGTTTCCTTCCAGGTCAACTGACCGTCACAAGCCCGGTGCGTCGTAGTCGTCGGCGATGGGCGACTCGTAGAACTGGATCGGGGTCTTGCCACCGGCGTAGATCGCCTCGCGGACGGCGGGCTTCGTCAGGTCGAGCACGCGCATGTTGCCGTTGACTCTGCTCAGCGCTTCGATCCGGTGGAACGACGCGCCGTGGTTCTCGGCAAACTTCGCGAGCCCTTGCAGCTTCTCGGTCGAGTCCCCCAGGTGGTGACCGTGCGGATCGACGATCGACGGCACGACCTTGCCGTTCACTTCATTGAAGAAGATGAAGTCCGGGTGCATCGAGTGCCAGTCGCCGCTACCGTCCCGGTACGCGATCCCAAGCGAGTCCGTCGCCTGACGCGGTGGGTTGCGGTACCACGCGACAGATCGCTTCAGCTCGGCGAAGACCACTTCGCGCTCCCAGTCGTTCAGCTTCGTGATCGGCACCTGCCCGTGCTCGTCGGACATCAGGTGCTTGGGCGCCAACGGCGCCCGCGCCAGCTGCCCGCTCTTTTCGTTCACCTCGACGTAGTCCTCGATCCGCGTCTTCGGCCGCCCGAGCGACGTCACTTGCGGTTCGACTGCCAGCGCCCGGATGTCCTCGTACTCGGATTGGCGGTCGTCACGCAGGCTCTTGATGTCCACGCGGTGCTCGGCGAACAGCGTGTTTGCGATCTCGTTCGCCCGCGCGTCTATCCGTTCACGGATCTCCGGGACCGTCGCCAGCGCTGCGGCTTGGATAAACGCGTCGCGCAGGTCGTCGTCCTCGCCGTCCTCGCCCACCAGGTGGTCTACGTACATCGACGCGATGTCCGAGCCGAACGCCTTGCGGGCGTCCTGGAATGCGGCTCGAATCGCCCGCTCGTCGGCCTGTTCGAAGATGTCCGCGTACGCGATGTTGCCTTTACCGAGTCGGCCGGAAATTTGCTGCAGCCGAACGACGAGCACCTCCGCCGTCGATGCCTTCACCTTGGACGCAAATTCGACGTTCGCCCCGTCGAGCGCCGCGTGGATTAACCCGGCAACTTCCTTCACCGCACCGGGACGCACACCGTCGGTGGCCAGCGCGTGGGCGAGCGAGGCGAGCCGCTTCACCGGGGCAGCGCCCCGCTGCGGGACGGTCATCGTAGGGATCGAATCCCACACGGGCCAGACGAAGTCCACCGCACCGTTCGGCAGCAGCTTGCACTCTTCGATGACCGCCTTTCGGCCCGATCCGTCCGGGACTCCGTCGATCTTGCCGGTCAGGTACTTCACGACGTTGCCGGCCATCGTCCGGTCGAAGAACGGCAGGATGCAGTCGACCGAGTTGAGCACCTCATCGCCGGGCACGCGGCGGGCGAGCGGGTTGCGTACCATCCGGCCGAGCAACTGTGTGATGTGCGTGTGCTCGCGCGCCGGGCGGAAGGACACGAGCACCTCGGCCCGCGGGCAGTCCCACCCGGTCGAGATGGCGTCCTTGGCGATCAGGATCCGAATATGCGTCTTGTCCTCGACCGTCTGGGGCTCGACCCAGTCGACGTCGTGCGCGCCGAATTGCTGGCGAGTGTGTTCGCCGAACACGTGCCGGATACACCCGGCTGGCAGCGCCGGGAACTCGTCGAAGACAACGTCGATCGCCTCGCCGATCTTGTCGTGGTCCGGCGTGGCCGGCGCCTGCAGGACCAGCAGCGGCCGGACTACGTCCGGCAGACCCTGGTCGGCGCAGTATCTTTCCCACCGCTCGCTCGACTCGCGGAACTTCTTGGCCGCTCGGCGCACGAGGACTAGGTCGATCGCCTGGGCCTCGGCAGGGATCTCCAGGACGACCGTGTCCTTGACGAGGCCGGACTCCTGCACTTGGAACCCGTCCACCTCGATCGGCGGCAGCGCCCGGCGCGCGTCGGACGAGTCCGCCTCAGCCATCGCGTCCCGGAACTGCTCGATCGTCGCCGAGATGCCCCAGACAATCGGGATCGGTGGGTAGCCGGAGTGTCCGTTGACAAGCTTGCGGACGGTGGTCGGTTTGTCGGACGCGCTGCGGTCGGCGCGGAACCCGCGGTGCGCCTCGTCAAGGATCATGTACACAGTCGTGTCCGGGTCGTTGATCGTGTTGGCGATCGTCTCCCAGATCGTCCACCCCTGCATGTCCGGCTGGGCTGCGTCATGCAGACCGGGAAGTACCTCGCCCTCCTCCACCTCGACGTGACCGCGAGTGAGTAGTGAGTTCTTCGTCAGCTTGCCGGTGTTGAGGAAGTACACCTTGCCCGGCTCGAGCCGCGGCTTGGCGAACGGCGGTTCGATGACGACGAGATCGGACGACTCAATCTTGTCGGACGCCTCCATCAACCGAAACCGCGACTGCTCGTTCAGGTCCGGGCTATAGGAGAACCAGATGACGACGGCGCCCGGGTCGGCCTCGAACTCGAACGTCTCGTTGCCGTAGAACAAAGCTTCGATGACCGCCGCGGCCATCACGGTCTTGCCGGCACCGGTTGTCGCGGACAGGGACACGGACGTCGGAACGTTTTCGCGCTCGTACACGTTCTTCGCCCGCTCCAGCGAGCTGAGCATCGCCGCTACGGCGTCGGCTTGGTACGGCTTGAGGGTAAACTTCATCGCGCAGCCCGCCCCGCTTCGATCTCGAAGTTGCGCAGGTACGCCTCGTACAGGCGAACCGGCTCGACGTGCGCAGGCAACTGGCGCACCATCGCCTCGAACAAACGGTCTTCGTCGGTGACAATGAACGCGTGCGTGACGCTCGGCGCGTCGTCCATCGCCTTCAGGAACTGCTCCGACTGGTCGAGATCAGCGATCACGCCGTACGCCTCCGCAACATCCCATCCAGTGGAAACGTCGTCGATTCGCCTCCCGCGGGAGCCGGCCCTCAGCCACAGGAAGGGCGCAATCTTCCCGAACTCGCGGTTCGTGGAGACCCGCAGCGGCGCCTCGTACGTCAGCGTAAAGAACTCGACATTCTCCTCGAACCCGTCCGCCATCGGAAACTCGTCGGTGAACTTGTAATTCCCGTTGATCGGCGTGCCGTCGGGTTTCTTGCCATTGATTGCGGCGGCGATGCGCGGCCTGGTGATGTACTCGCAGATGCCCCACCGCTCCCACTCAACATCACCAGGTCGAAGGCCCTTGGCTCGTAGCGCCTTCTGTTCATCCGCGGCTACCTCGTTGTTGGTCACCAAAATAGAGCGACGCCGACCTCCGTCTTGCCTGTTGAGTCTCATCACGGCATGAGTGGTGGTTCCGGAACCCGCGAAAAAGTCCACGACGACAGCGTCACGGTTTCGTAGAACAGCGAACCGAAGAGCGTCTTCTACCGCATACAAGGACTTCGGATAAGGAAACGCCCTGTCAACCAATAGATCCTTCACGAGTGCGGTCCCGTGCCCGGAAGTAGAATGCGAAGATTGGTTCCAGATTGTCAGAGGAGAGCGCTGACTTGCCAGCTTCTTCAATTCCACCGCTCCATCTGAATCCCGTCCCGTAACCACGAGGTCACCCGACTCGATGGCAGCTATTTGGCCCTCCATTAGGTAGTACGGCGTTCTGCCTCCACCGTTCTTCGAGCCGAACTTGATGTAGCCCTTCCTGAGGTATTCTTCAAACTTGGGCTTACTCAGAGACCATCGACCATCCGAGCCGTTTCTCTGAATCGGCCAGAGCACGGACATGCCGTCAGGAACTTGTACGGAAGCCGCAGGAACACCGTCTGGGATCGGCTCGCCAGCGAACACGAAACTCAACGTCCGAGAGTCAAAGAAGAGGGGATAGAACATATTGAATCGGCCAGACGTCTGGCCAGTCGATGCAAGGCGAAGCAGACTCTTCCACCGAATCTTCTCGTTATCACCTTCTTGCGCCTCATTTAACATGTCAGATCTCCACGGGGAGATGCCGGCATTGCCAAATCGAACGAAATAGACGAATTCCTCACTGCGTGAAAATTCGCCTCGGCGCGCATTACCTTTGCGGTTAATCACTGTTGAGATCATCTGCGCTCGACCATCGGGAAACAATTGTTCCAGCAGCAGCCCTAGCCGCAGATACTCCTTTTCGTCGATGGTGACGATGAGGACAGAGTGATCCGGGTTGAGCAGCTCCTTCGCGAGACGCAGACGCCGCTCCATCATCGCGAGCCACTTGGAATGGCGGTACAGGTCGTCTGCCTCAACGTAGTCGTTGTTGTACTTCCAGTCCTTGGCACCCGTGTTATACGGCGGGTCGATGTAGATGGCGTCGACCTTGCCGCGATGTGTGAACAGCAGCGCTTGAAGTGCGTGATAGTTCTCCGCGTTGATCACTGCGTGGTACGGCTTAACAGGGCCACCGCGCTCGACCTTTCCAGTGGACACGAGGCCGGGGTAGATCGGGTCGCGAAATTCGGCGACTACGGCCAAGTCATCGAGCGGGACCTCGGTGGCTTGGAGAAGGGCCTCACTCTCCTCGACCACCGATCGGGTGAGTGTCGCGGTCGCGGCCTTCCGGTCGACGGAGGCGACACGCCACAGGACGCTGTTGGACTCCCTGAGCTCCAACTCCAGGCGAGAAAGCTCGTCTCTCTCGGCGTCGGTCTGATCCCTCTCCCTAATCGCCCTCAGGTTGGCGAGGCGAGCCTGTTTCTCCCGCGTCAAGAGCGCGTGCACCTTGTCATTCTTGCGGACCGGCCGGCCCGGTAGCTCGACGGCTTCCGGGACGTGTCGCTCGAAGTTCAGGCCGAAGGAGCGCCGTTCGGCAAGGGCGTCCGTCTCGCGCTTGAGGTCCGCGGCGAGGCGCTCGTCCTTCAGTGCGACTTGGCGCAGGAGTTCGGAGAGGCGAGACATGTAGTTGAGTCTTTCGGGTCAGCGGTCAGACGGTGTATGTGCCCCGGGCAAAGGTGGCGAGGATGCGTTGGTGGGTCTGCCGCGGCAGAGTGCGGTTGCCGGGCTCTCCGAACGGAGTGCCAGGCTTGGCCGGCACCTCCTGCAGCATACGGTCTAGCCCGGTACGCGAGACGATGAGTAGCCCGTGTGTGGCGCGGGTGCATGTGACGGCCAGACGACCGAACGACGAGTTGAACTCGTCGAGTTCCGAGGCACCGGTGAGCGGGTGGACCGCTGCCGTGATGCCGTTTGTCTGCCCTTGCCACGAGTCGACGGTGGAGGTGAGCAGGTCCGCTTCGGTGAGACCGTGCCGCTTGCGCAGCCGTTCGACTGCGTCGGCGGCGTCGTCAACCGTGGCGTTGCGGGTGGCGAGCAAGGCGACGAGCGGATCGGTCCGCTCGTCCCCGGGTTCGGTGGTCATCGTCTTTCCGCTCGGTGTGCCGTCGCCGTTGTACTCGGTGGCGGCGAGCGAGAAGCCGGCGGAGAAAAGGTCGTCGAGAAGCTGCTCGACGAATTGGACGAGGGGGAAGTCGACGTCTGGCGCTTCGGCAGGCGGTAGCCCGTCGACTTCCAACAGCGTCGGGACGCCGGATGCGACGGACTCCCACACGTCCTTCGCTACGCCGGTCAGCTTGCCGAGCTTGATAATGCGGTCGCCGGGCGCGGCGACGCAATTGAGGGAGCGCCACTCGGGGTAGAAGGCGCGCCACAGACCGAGCTGCTCCCCGGTCGGGCGCCACACGGCGGGCAGTTCCGTAGCCCACGCGGTCGCGTCGGCGGAGTGGTTGTGGGGCCAGGCGCGGTACGGGTTATACCCGGAGTCGCCTCGCCAGGGGTTCTCGCCGATCTCGATCGGTGACAGCTGCCCGACGTCACCGACGCCGACGCGGATCGGGGCGACGTAGTTCAGCTTGTCGAACCGGTGGCTGGCCAGCTGCCACGCTTCGTCGACGAACAGGACGTCGAACCGGTAGTCGCCGTGAAACGACGGGGTGAAGTGGTCCCTGACGATCTTGCGCGGCCCGATCTCACCGAACATGTGCGACGTGGCGATCACGACCGGGACGTCGGTCGGGATGGCGCTGCCGGAGTCGACGACGGAGGCGGCCGCCTTCACCGAGTCGGGAACGTCGTTGAAGCGGCCCTTCGACGACCAGAGGTAGACCTTGTCTTTGCCGATGGCGTTGCCGAGCGACTCGGCGAGCGGCCAGAGCTGCCGGTTCTGGAACGCGGTGACGGCGACCCGCAGGCACTGCGGCTGGACGATCGCGTCCTGGACGAGTTGCTTGAGGACGTACGACTTGCCGGCCCCGGCGGCCGCTTTGAGCAGAATCGTCGTGATGTCGGACGAGCCGCTGAGCGCGTCGAGCAGCTGCCCTTTGGCGAACTTGGCGGCAGCTTCGTTCTCGGCGGCGGCACGTGAGTGGTGGTAAGCGCTCGTTGCGACCACGGTGGGCGGGGTGAAGACGATGGCCACGGCTACTCCACGTCGTCCATCGAGAGGTCTTCCGGCGGTGCGACGGCCGGTTCGGCTGCGGGGTCGGGCAGGTCGTCGCCGACGGCGGCGACGTCGAAGGCGTCCGAGTCGACAATCGGCGGCCAGGTTTGCGGATTGAGCCGACCCGACGCCCGGCGGGCCGCGAGTTCGTCGGACCACTCGGCTTCCGAGACTTCGTGCGGCTTGCAGCAGTATTGGTGGCTCGCAGGGTCGTCGCCGTACGAGTCGGGGGTGCAGTCCGGCTTCGGGGCGGAGCGTTGGTCGATGCTCGGCCGTGGGACGTTCAGGAACGCGTCGCCGGCGTTCATGGAGAACCACGCGAAGTCGGCGACGACCAATTCATCTCCGACGGCTACGCGCGGGTCGTGGTGTGGGTCCCACTCGAACTGGCGCGGGTCGGCCGAGATCCTTGTCAGCGGGCCGATCGCCATGTTCGATATTTTGAAGGACCCCTTCTGGATTTTCACGGTGACCGTAGGCTCTTCCACGCACGGTTCGCCGTTGACGTGCAGGGCGACGACGCGGGATTCGTCTCCGATGCGCCGCGAGTCGACTTCGAGGACGTATGGGGAGGTGCCGACCACGCGGGCGATGGCCAAGTGACGGTTGCCGGCGTCGACCGCGGCGTCGTGAGCGGCGAGCGGGCTGGTGAGTACCGTGAGCTGGTCGACGAACAGCTTGTCCGCCTCTAGGACCGGGACATTGTCGTTGCGCCAGAAGCGCGACGTGCGGGAGAACCGCACGAGGTCGAACGCGTGCAGGTCGAGGCGGCGGCGCCACACGATCTGCGAGTCGCCCTCGACCTGGCGGACGGCGGACCGCAGCTTGGATGCAACGAACTCGGAGTCAAGCGCGGCGACGCACTTGTCGAACACGTCCGTCTTGTACGCCAGCTCGTCCCGCACCAGTGAGTCGTAAGCGGCCGGGTTGGCCGGGCGCGGCAGACCGGGCTTGTCGCCGATGAACGCCTCGTGGATTGCGTTCGACTGGGGGGTGGTTAGTTGGGCGCCGACGGTGTGCGGCGACTTCTCGATCAGGGAGCTGTGTGTGCGGAAGTCGATCGGCACTCGTCCGGAGGTCGCCCACGGGTACAGGTAGTCGGCACGCAGCGAGGTCACGGCCGGTCCGCCGGCGGTGACGAGAGCGGCGAGGGCGGCGCGCAGGTCGACGATCGGGGTTCGGGACTTCATTGTGCGGGCGCGGTCCTGTTCTAGCAGAAACGACACGGCCGTCCGGTCTTTCTCTGGCAGCCGCGGCGGGATGATGGCGGGCTCGCCGTCGAAGGTCAGCGCCGGACGGTCTTGGTTTTTGTCGCGCTGCCAGCGCAGCCGGGACAGCTCGGAGCCGGCGATCGAGTCCGCGATGCCGACGAGTAGGTCGGCGGTACCGGAGTCGGGGACGACGACGTGGATCGGTTCGGGGCTGGTCGTATTCGCTTTCACGGCACCGGACATGGCGTCGAAGAGCTGCTTGGCAAGCAGCTTCATGATCTGGCGGCGAGTGGCATCGGAGTCGGGGTTGTAGAAGAGGGTGACGTCCCACGCCCCGGCGCCCTGGGCGGTGATGCGCTGAATGGCAATGCCGTACACACCGAGCGTCGCACCGTCCGACTTTGCCAGGACGACGTTGACGGTGCCGGGCTGTCCAATCGGGTCGAGGCGCCGCTGCCGCGACTTCACGCCGACGCCGGAGAGCGTGGCCTCAATCATCGACCGGACGGAGGACGGGACGGGGCCTAGCGGGGTGGTCTTGTCGATCAGCCCTATCGCCTGTTGACGCATCTCTGGTTTCACGCCAAGTTCGATGAGCAGGTCTGCGGGGTCTTTCGACGACTGCAGTTCGTTTCGGCAAAAGATGAAGAGGTCGCATCCGGCGCACGGGGCAGGGTCGAAGCGAGCCGCGAGGTGGGCGAGGTGCTCGAGGGGGTCAATCGTCGTCGCGCCTGGGAACCTTGCTAGCTCCTTCTGCCGTTCGACGACGCGCATCCGGACTTCGTTGCGGTGGTCGGTGAGGTCTTCGATGACGGCGGTCGGATTCAGGGACGTGTTGCGTGGCACCGCGAGCACGCCGGAGGTGTGGACTTCCATACCGTTCGGCAGCTGCGACCACTGCGCGGCGGATTCGGCGCCGAGGGCGACCTGCAGGAATCCCTTCATTAGCTTCGCGTCGTCGATCTTTGCGCGCACGCGCTGGTAGTCCTTCGCGTCTCCGACGACCAGCCACGACGCATCGAGCTCGCCGCCGGCGTCGGGGCGGCGCGGGGCGACGACAGCGAAATCCGGTCGGGTGGTGGTGGCGTCCACTCCATCGAAACCGACGAACGGGACAGCGAGGTGGTAGATCAGTGTGGCGCGGCCGTGGACGATCGCGTCTCTGTGAGCAGCGGCGAGTGCGGCGGCGGTCTTGGCGACGTTGACACCGGCGTCCCTGATTACGACACCGGCCGGGCGGTCCAGGCCGAGGGCGCCGACGGCAGTCGTGACAACTTCGGAGGCGAACCGTTTGTCCTGAACAAGGCCTTCGAACGTCATCGCACGCATCCAGCGCAGCAGCGGGATGGCGCTCTCCCGGCCCTTCGAGTGGCCGGCGTCCTGAGCCAGCTTCCGGCGGGTGACGCCCGTGATCAGCGGGTCTGTCCCACGAAATCGGGCGCACGAGGCGTGCGCGGACGCCGCCACTGCGCTGCTGGCGCCTCCGGACACCTTGCCTGGCATGGCCCAGATTCTGCCGTAAGCTAACCACATTGATCAAGCGTCTTTGCACGGCACTGCTACTGCCGTTGGTAGGGTGCTTCTACTTTCCTAAACCGTGTGTCACAACCTCCGGGTGACAGCAACGCTGACTGGCACCACAGAGACTTGGGAGGCAATCTTGCAGAATTGCCTGGTGAGTAGCGGAGCGTGGAAGCAGGTCTTCCGAAAGTCGTCAATGGGATCCGACGTGTAAGTGCTGCACGAGACCGAGCAGTACGAGGCGGCCAAGCTGGAGAAGGTTCTCCCTGCGGAGGAACCCGGATTAGCCAGCGAGGCGGCCTGTACGACGCGACGCTTCGTGCCTCGCTGTGCCGGGTGGCGCAGCCTTCCGCGTTGAGCCTAGAAAGTCGATTGCTGCTGGCGTAGCCGGTCAAAGGTCTGCCAACCACTCAGGGGGTGAGGCGGCCGCGGCGGCTAGCCTTGCATCGATCGGGAACTCGTGGACGATCAGGCGGGTTCGCGCCTCGTTGAGTTCTATAGGCCGAAACAGCTCGTTGAACCATGGCAGGCAGGCTGCAAACTCGACCGTGTCTTCGAGCCGCTCAAGTTCGAGAAGCCGCTGAAAGCCGTAGGAAGTATGCCTCGGATCCGCCAAGAGGTGCCTCGTCGCGCCGACAGCGCCTCTGTAGCGCTCGACCATTTCAAGGAACTGGAACGGGTTATAGCCGAGCCGCCTCAGCCGAGGGATACCGCCGAGAACGTACTCATCGAATTTCTTGCTGAGGAATGCCGTTCTGTCCGGATTTTGATCGTTGCTCGTCACACATTGCTCCGTCTCTGCGCCCAGCCCAGATTGCGAGCATGCCAGAGCTGTGTCTGGTTGCCTACAGACTGATGTGAGGCTCCAGGGTGGCTGCGGCCACGAGCAAGATCACCGGGCACAGATTCGGCACAACTGGCAACGATCAGCAGCGACAAGCACTGGCAAATGCCGGCAGACTTCCTGCTGCTCACGACACAGATCGGTCCGGTTGGTGACGATCATCGGGACGGAGACGGGTTCAGGGTTCGAGTCGCTAGCGGCAGAAGCCGTGCGGCGTCCCGGGGACAGGAGCCGGTTGGCTTCATTGCCGATTTCCTCTGTTCTGGATCAAGGCGCCGCGCTCCGCGCGGCGCGGGCGGTGAGCCGGCCGGCGGCAAGCCGCCCCGGCCGCCTCCGGCGCCGGGGCGGAGAGCCACCGACTGCCGCCGGACCGCCGCCCCGAACTTCACTGATCCAGACGCAGCACGACCACGGCCAGGCGGCACGGAAGCCGGCAGGTCAACCTGATCGAGGGCCAAGGCTTCCGACTGCCGCGCCAGTCCAACCCCGGGACTGGCTTGCCCCCGGCCTGTCTCCGCAGCCAGGTAAGCCCCACGGCAGCCTCAACCAGTCACTCCAGGCGTGTTCGCACAGGGCCGGCAACTCCCCCAGAGCACGAGCATTCGCAGCCCCAGAGGAGCGCTCAGCGGCAAGATCGACCTGCCCACCATCTGCCCACAACCAGTCGTCACCGGCCGGACTCAGCAGGACTCGGCCAGATCAACGACAACGGCCCCCGATCAGCATCTCTGCTGGTCAGGGACCGTGTCTGCACCTGGTGGCGGGTAGAGGATTCGAACCTCTGAAGCTTTCGCGACGGATTTACAGTCCGCTCCCATTGGCCGCTCGGGCAACCCGCCAGGGCACCCCACCGCGTCGTAACGCGGCGGCGGAAGCAAGGATAGCGGCTCACCCCGGCACCGGCGCAACCGGGTACGGTCAGGGGGTCGTGCCGCTGGTCGGTGGCCGACGACAGGCCCCAGATCGCCGGACAGCAGGAGCAGAAGCATGGCAGCGAACCCGTCGTTCGACATCGTGAGCAAGGTCGACCGCCAGGAGGTCGACAACGCCCTCCGTCAGGCGGAGAAGGAGTTCTCGACGCGGTTCGACTTCCGCGGCACGGGCGCGGAGATTTCCTGGTCGGGCGATGAGGCGATCGGTCTCCAGGCTGAGACGGAGGAGCGGGTGCGTGCCGCTCTGGACGTCTTCAAGGAGAAGCTGGTCAAGCGGAACATCTCGCTGAAGTCGCTGGACGCGGGTGACCCGCGCCCGTCGGGCAAGATCTTCAAGATCGACTGCAAGGTGATCCAGGGCATCGAGTCGGACAAGGCCAAGGCGATCAGCAAGAAGATCCGCGACGAGGGCCCCAAGGGCGTCCAGGCCCAGATCCAGGGCGACCAGCTGCGGGTCACCGGCAAGAAGCGGGACGACCTCCAGGCGGTCATCGCGCTGCTCAAGGGCGAGGATTTCGGCGTCGCGCTCCAGTTCAACAACTACAGGTAAGGCGGGGACCGCCGGCCTGGCAGACGGGTCGGCCACGCCTTGTTACCCGGGCATACATCGTCACGTGTGGTCGTCGTTGGTCGCTCGCGATCGGCCTCTGACGGCCTAGTGACGGCCTGGACCGGGTCCCCGGCGGGGCATACGCTGCACAACGTCTTGCGCCCCTGTGTGCCCCACCACATCGTTCACCGGCTCTAGACCGGGCAGGTACCGCCGACGGCCTTGATCCACTTGGAACCTTGCTGACGTGTCGCGCTTCCCGCTGGCAGTTGTTCGAGTTGAGTCCTGGCCTTCGCCATAACGTCCTTCCATCCATCGCAGTTGCCGGACCGTCGCTCTTGTTCTGCCCAGTACGTGTACGAGTGGACGAGACCATAGGCCCTAGCCGCTGGAGGCTGAGTATCCCTGGCTCTAATTGCGAGCAGCATCGTACTGCGCCCTGCCGCATAGTCCCCTAGCCTGAACTCGCTATGCGCCTTGATGTGCAACAGGCCGGTTTGAACTGTTAACTCTGAGGTTTTGGTCAGCCCACGCTGCGCAAATCTAGTCGCCTGCTCGTATTCGCCGCAGAACTTGAAGGCCGAAGCGATGGAATAATGTTCCGATGCAGTTCCCCCACCTTCCAACTGGTCGGCAATATCGGCCGCCTGTCGAGCGAGGGCCAGGATTTCTGGGATAACTTCACCTGCATTCGCTACACCGATCAGCTCACCTTTGTCGTTGTTAATATTTTCTGAGCCGTCATGCTGCAACGTATTCATTCGCTCAATGAGCTGCGACAGCTCAACTCTCGCAGCAAACTTCTGCTGCTGAATATTTTGCTGCCAACTGAAGCATGACGCAGCAATCGATGTCAGCAACGCCAGAACCGCAACTACTACCGACGCCTCCCGATACCACCGTGGGCGTGCGCTACTTTCAATGCTCGCAACGGCAGCGGGCCTCGCCGACCGTAGGTCAGCGGCCGATGAAGGGACCAGCCTCGGCGGATTGCTTTCCGCCCGCTTCGCTTGGCTCTGCCTCCCGCGAGCACCCATAGGACGTCGTCTAGTCAACGGTGATCCCATCAATCCTTTGTCAGCGCGAAGCGTGGCAATCTCTAGACTAGGTGAGCAGGGCAACTGCCCCTGCCATCCCGTATGCCCTCGACCCGTCCTCCTGGGGAGCAGGCCGCCGCCCGGCCCGCCACGTCAAGCGGACCTTGACGCAGGTTCGGACGCTGGTGGGCTGGGCGGTGGTCTGCTCGGCTTGCCCGGGTCGAGGACAGGCGGGATGGGCTTACCGCAACCACCCACGGACCGCGACCCGCCGACGCAGCCCCGGCCATCCTGGAGCCTGAGCGCCCCCGCCGGAGGCGCACTAACCGCAACCCCGCGACCGCCGCCAGTTCGCCGACGCGGCCGGCGTGCGGTTCCCCACGTCGCGCGGCTGGCCGGGCGGCCAGGCCGGCTGCCGGCCCATCCCCCCTGCTGATCACCGCCTATCGGTATGCGGCGGCCCCTTGGGCCTTCGCTACCCGCGCCAGCCGCCGGGCGTCTCGCGTGGCCGGAGTCGGAGCGTCAGCGGAGCGACGGACGCGCGCCCAGGAGGCGGCGCGTGCGGCCCGTTCAGGGCCGCCTTGAAGACGTACAGAAACTTTGCACAACATCGCCGGCAGTCCGGCCGCCACCGGCCCGGCTCTGACTAACCCGCGATTTGCGTCGACTGGCGCGATACGGCCTGGTGAATCCGCAGTGCCGCTTGATCCGGGGTGTGGGCCGCAGTGTCGATGCAGAGGTCGGCATCGTCGAGCGACTGGGTCTGATCCCATGCCCTCATACGGTCCTCTAGGTCTCCCGTGCCCCGGGCTCGGGCACGCTCCTCCGCTACCCTCCGGGGGCACCAGAGCGATACAACCGTCCAGTGCGTCGAGGGCTCAAAGGACCGAATGGCATCGACCGCTTCGACCTGGCCGAGGTGCACCACGGGAACGTGTCGCGCTAACTCGTCGATGACGCCCGGTCGGTCGACGGCGTAGACAGCGCCGTACCGGCGGTTCTCCCACAGCAACTGCCCTCTTGCGCGAAGAGCAGCTAGGTCCGTATCGGTTGTCATGCGATAGCCCTCTGTCCGCCCCGGTCCAACTTTCAGCCGCTGGAACAGCCTGTACCGAGAATCGAGCAGGCGAAGAGCTGCTGTGACCGTGTCCTTGCCCGACGCTGGCGGGCCGTACAGGATGATCCCCTGGTTCATGCGGGTTCCGTCCCGAGGATGGACTTAAGCACCTCGTTCGCCTGCTCCAACAGCGGATCTGCCGATACGCAGTTGTCGATGAGGTAGTGCTCAGCGCTGGGTCGAAACGCTGTGTCAACCCCTGCCAGATACTCGGGCCAGCTCGCCAGCTTTGCGGCATCACGGGCTGCGCCGCGACGTCTGATGTACGTCTGCATCGTCTGCGCGTCGCAGTACACCCAGACCAGATGGACCCTGGCCTCCATTGAGGCGAACCGAGAATGCATCCGAGATACCCACAGGTCATCCCGAAGCTCTCTGACGAACGGGGCAGTGACGATCGCGCTATTGCCGCACTCGACGTTCTCCTCAGCGGCGTCCATCAGGGCCTCGTACTCACGTGGCCGAATCACGTTGAGATATGCCTCAGACTCGCGGTCGTGCGGCGAAAGCCCCATGACTTCTAGAGCTGCCTCCACTACCGGCCGCGTCAAGCTGTCCTTGTCGAGGATTGCCCAGCCAGTAGCACGGGCGAGGATGCGGCCGAGTTCAGTTTTTCCACTGCCGGCATACCCGCCAACGACGATCACGTTCGGCCGCCTGAGCCGGACGGGACTCCGTCGCTCCTGGTCGGGCAGCCGTACCACCCGCTTTGAACGCGACTTGCTGACCACCAGGCCCTGATCCGAGAGCACCCGCATGGCCTCGTTGATCGTGAACACGCTGACGTTCCACTGCGTTGCCATGTCGCGGCTCGAAGGCAGTGTGTCGCCGTCTTGCCAGACACCAGCAGTGATCTCGTTGCGTAGCTGGCGCGCGATCTGTTGATGAAGGCTCTCACTGCGGGAAAGCCGGGGGCGAGGGGAAGACATCCGGGTCCTCACTGCTAGGTCGTGGGCCTAGCACAAGCCTACCAGTTACCTAACAGACGCTCCGCCTGGTGACGCCGCGTTATGGGCGCTGCTCAGATGGTGCACACCTAACAGTTGCGCGGGTCACCATTCAACTGTTAGCTTCGATGCATCGAGCAGTCGTCCACTGGGGACGCGCTCAGACACAGGAGGTTTGTTGTGAAGCTGTACGTGGACACCACGAGCATGCAGGTGACGGCGTCGAAGGACCCGGAGCCGAAGAACGACCAGAACGGCAATCAGAAGTCCGAGAAGAACACGGGCCGGCTTATGTGGTCTACCCAGGTCTTCGTGCTCGACGCGAACGGCGGGGAGGTCATCACCATCACCACGGCGGGAGAGAAGCCGAGCGTGAAGGTGGGCGACTTCCTGGCTGTCGAGCAGTTGGAGGCCATTCCGTGGGCGACCAACGGGCGTAACGGCGTCGCGTTCCGGGCGATCTCACTGAAGCTGAAGACTGGTTCTCCGGCCGGTAAGTAGGTCCCTCGCACCGCTGTGCTGTGTGAGCCGCTGGTGTCCGTGGCTCGCTGGAGCGGCCTGATGGTCCGCTGAACCAAATCCACAACATCGGTCCGGGAGTGCTTCTGACTCCTACATTCCCGGCCTGGTCATCACCTGTGGTGGTGGCATCCCCGCAAGAGCTGGCGCGGGGTCGGTCTGACTCCTACATCACCCGACCCCGTGCCTTCCAACTCATCCAACCCAACTTGCACTTGGGAGGACTCGTCGTGTCCAAGTCTAGCCCCCGCCGCTTCGGCGGCAGGTCAACCGGAACGGTGACGGTCATCGAGGCCAAGGTTCACCGTTCCTCCGCGCGTAACGCCCGCATGGCGTTCATCCTCACGGCGGTCATCGTCGGCCTTCTCGCGGCCGTGGTGGCCGCTTCCTCCATTCACCCGATCCTTGCTGTCTTCGTCGGTGCGCTGATCGGCGTTCCGGTTGGCGGCCTCGTCTGGCTGCTCGTCCGGATCTGGCCGGTGATACGGCTGCTGTGGTGGTGGACCCCGGAAACCATCCTCGGCGTCCTGCTGCTCACCGCGTGGGTGCAGCTCGCCAACCACACCCCGACCGTGGTGACCCTGCTTGTCGTCGCCCTGGTCGTCGGCGTCCCCGCCGCCATCACCCCGGTTCGCCGACAGGTCATCGCCTGGACCTGGTGCCTCGTGGTGAGGCATCGGCTGCGCGTGTGCTTCGCGCAGTTCATCATCGCCAACCAGTCCGGCAGCCTGCCACTGATCCTCTGGGCTAAGCCCACCCCGGTTGGCGAGCGTGTCTGGGTCTACCTGCGCCCCGGACTGTCCGCCAAGGACTTGGAAGGCCGCCTCGACAAGATCGCGGTCACCTGCCACGCCTCCACCGTGCTCATCGAGCGCGCTTCGGAGAACAACGCCGCCTACCTGCGGTTCGACATCAAACGCCGTGAGGTGCTGACCGCCCACGTCGGTTCCCCGCTGGTCGACGTGATCGACCCGAGCGCCCCCGTCTCGGCATCGCCGTTGACGGTCCCCACCGCCCTGGACCTGCCGGACGTGCACATGCCGACGGTCACCCTTCCGACCCAGGGCAAGCCGGCGAAGAAGCCGGCTGCATCGACGGCCAACGGCAGCAAGCCCGCGGCTTCGTCTGCGTCGTCCGTCGAGGACGACGACACCTCCGACTGGATCTGACCCCACCCATCCCGGACGCGAGGAGCCATGGCGGCTCGTTCGTGTGGCTTCTCGCGCCCACAACGCCCAGGAGGGCACCTCATGACCACCACGATTCCCACCACTGCTGAGGCGGTGCCGGTGGGTCCTGGCCTGTCGATGTTCGACCCGATCTTCATCGGGATCGACGAGTTCGGCCAACCCGTCTACCTGGACGTCATCT